>CALBPW010000562.1 GCA_937899145.1 uncultured Bacteroidota bacterium | reverse complement strand
GATCTACACTCTTTCCCTACACGACGCTCTTCCGATCTATGCGAAATGGCCGAAACGTAAGCTGTGTGGACATCGTGGTTGGCGCTGTTCATAAAGATGATGCGCATATTCATTGTTTCGTACATGCGGCGCACAAGGTTGACAGCCACAATGTCGCTTTCTTCGGTGTCGCATAAAATGGCAACTTTTCCTTCAAACATATTGGCTTTTGCCGCCCACGGGCCCGAATACTCGGTGCCGGCCATTGGGTGTGATGCCACATAACGCTGACGTTTGGGGTGGTATTTCACCCATTCGCCAAGTTTCGATTTTACTGAGCACATATCGGCAACAACCTGATTGTCTGTAATTAAATCGAGCACTTTTGGCAGTACTTTCAATGCGGCATTTACTGGAACTGCAATCAGAATAAGGTCGGCCCGTTTAACGCCTTCCTCAAATTCGCAAATCTCATCAACAATGCCAATATGCAGCGCACCCTCGGCATTTATTGAGTCGGTATCGATGCCGATGATATGGTCGGCGAATTTATGGCGGCGAATGTCTATTGCTGTTGAGCCGCCAATCAATCCTAATCCTATAACTGTTACTATCATTTTTTCAAAAATTTATTTTTCGATTATTGTTATATAATTTCTAACTCTCAGTTTCCAAACAATTAACTCACCCTATCGGCCGCTTTGTACTCGCCCAGCACCGACAAGTTCGACACCAGATTGAGCACTTTACTTATGGCGCGGTCGAAATTGTTGCGCTCTGTCCATTCCAAATCGACATAGAAAGCGTATTGGAATGGGCTTCCGACAATTGGCAGGGATTGTATTTTTGTTAAATTGATATTGTTGTTTTTAAACACGCCAAGTACATCGACAAGCGAGCCGGGTTGGTGTGTAAGCTCGAAGCAGATTGACGCTTTGTTGTTTTCCGGCACATCGACGGCTGAGCGACTAAGTGCCAAAAAGCGTGTGAAATTTTGCTTATGAGTTTGAATATTGCGGGCAAGTATCTGTAAACCATATAGTTCAGCAGCATACTCGCTTGCAATGGCCGCCGTGTGGGCGAGTTTCTCATCTGCGACCTTCTGCGCCGCCGATGCCGTATCCGACCAGTTTATCATTTTGATATTCGGATAGTTATCGAAGAAATCCTTGCTTTGCTGAATTGCGATTGGGTGCGAGTAAACCTCCGTGATATCATCTATTCGCGTACCCGGCAGAGCCATAAGGTTTTGCGTGATGTGAAGGTTGAGTTCGCCAATCACCTTGAGTTTCGATTTTTTCAGCAACAGATAATTTTCCAAAATGCTGCCTGCTATTGTGTTCTCAATTGCTGCAATACCAAAATCGGCGGTTGTATTTTCTACTGAATTGAAAACATCTTTAAATTGCTCACAATTAAGTGTTTCAACATCTTTTCCGAAATACTCGCGGGCGGCTATCTCGTGAAATGCGCCCGTTACTCCTTGAATTGCTATTTTCATATTTATACCAATAAAAAAGCCCCGCTTTTCAGCGGGGCTCTATTCATTAAATTTCATACAAACATCACCCCGCCTCAACTCTTGAAGTAGTAAAAGAAATAGAATGCGAAACATGATGCTGCGTATAACATTGTCTTCACTATTTTTTAACAGCGCAAATGTAGTAGTATTTTAAAACGATGTATCGCTTATTTCAATTTTTTTTGTGAGGAAAATCGTTGATACGAAATGTACGTATAAGAGAGTGCTGAATATTGGAGCACACAGGCATTATTTATTTCCATAAAAAGTAATCCTTTTTTCACCACCTATCTATTTTTTGGTTTATCGTAAGTTGAAATTGGAATTTCAGGATTAAATGTTTTAATTGGTGTGTCGTAGACGGTGTAATTGCCGTTGGGCTCCTCCATTTTCATTACGCAAAGCGAGCAGTCTTTTTTGCTGTATTTAAGTTCTAAACAACTCATTCGGCTTTTAACTTGTTTGTTGGTTTTGGCAATTACAAAAATGTAATACTCATCGGATTCACTATATTTAATTTCCGCACCATTTTCAGCAGCAACGGCTTTAATATCGCCTGCAACGCTCAACAATAAAGTATTTTTCAGGTTTCGCATTTGAGCGTTTTGTTTTGTGTTAAAATCGTTGCGGTGTTTACCTTGAACCATCAGCAGCGATTCGCCATTGATAAGTAATAAGTTACCTTGTGGATTGGTGTAATCCATTTTCAGTTTATCGGCCCGGTTAAAGTAGAGGGTTCCCTCAGATTCTATTTTTTGGTCTACCATTGCCATGTTTTTTGTCTGCTTAAAATCGCAACTGATGGTTTTGTATTGCTCGTTGGTTTTCAGTATTTTATCAATAGCAGCATCTTGTTGTGCATTTACAAAGCCAAAACTTATAGCCATTAATACCGATAAAAAAACACGTTTCATTTTCTTCAATTTTAGTTTTATAAAATCAAAATATGTGCCAACACGCTTTGTGCGTATTTCAAAATCGGTGCAAATTTATCATGTCCGACTAAAAAAATACTTTGCGCATGGCTTTTAAATAAGTTTTTTTTGGTGGACAAACCGGTTTTTATGGCAAACCGATTAGCACAAAAACTGAAACGGGAATAGACTCAAAAGCCTCTTCCCGTTCAAACAAACAACTTAAAATTAACATGAAACTATATCATTCCGTCGATGGTTTGAATTTTTCCATCGGCATCATATTTTAGTTCGCAAACTTTTAGGCTGCGCAACCACGACTTGCCGCCTGATGGCACGCTATCGTGATGGAACAAGTACCATTTGCCTTCATATTCAATAATTGCATGGTGTGTTGTCCAACCTACTACTGGTGTTAAAATTTCGCCTTGATAGGTGAATGGCCCGTACGGATTGTCGCCTGTAGCGTAGCAAAGCAAGTGGCTGTCGCCAGTTGAATATGAGAAGTAGTATTTGCCGTTGTATTTGTGCATCCACGATGCCTCAAAGAAGCGGTGCGGGTCGTCGGCTTTTAGAGGATTGCCTTTTTCGTCAACAACTAAGATTGGGCGTGGTGCTTCGGCAAAGTTCAATCCGTCTTTTGTAAGACGAACACACCGACTTGGAAGCGAGTCCTCTTTACCTTCAGGTAAATATGGTGTTTCAAGATGAATATTGTCTTTGTAGCGTTGAAGTTGACCGCCCCAAAGACCTCCAAAGTAAACGTAAACTTCGCCATCGGCATCATCGCGGAATGCGCACATATCTATGCTGTAACTACCCGGAACCGGTGCCGGCTGTGGAATGAATGGCCCTGCAGGATTGTCGGCAATAGCGGTTCCCCAATGGAAGACATCGTTGCGGTCTTTAAGTGGGAAGTACATAATGTAGCGTTTTACTTTTTTGCTGAATCCCATGTCTTTAGCTTGTTCTTCGGCATTTGTCGGAACTTCCGCTTCGTACTCTTGCACATCGCAATCCCAAAGCTGGCGGCCAGCCCAAGGAATATCCTCTTGACGGAGTACGCAACCATGGTCGGTTACTTTGCCTGTCATTGGGTCGCCATCAATTGAAAGAACGTGATAGTCTTTCATAACATATTGGTCGCCATTGTCGTTTTCAACGTTTTCGCACTCCCAATCGTGTGAAGGATAGATATAAATTTTGCCATTAAAGATATGTACCGAAGGGTCGGCCATATAATCTTCCGGAAATAAATAACGTTTGTTCATCTTATTGACTATTAATTAATTATTTTGTTTTATCAGATATTTTGCCAAGAATGGTTTTGGTTGACAATCTCTATCAAAAAGTAAGGGATACTCTTTGCGGCCGCGCATTGGCCAATCGTTTTTCCATGAGTCGGCATCAGTTACGCCCCAAGCGGTAATGCGCGTGATAACGTCAGTATGGCGCAAGGCGATGGCAAACACGGTGTCCATCCGGCTATTCCAAATGGTTGACACACTGTCGGGTAATCCGTCAGGATATGGATTTAACGCTTGTTGGTAGCCAACTGTATCAGAAACATTTGCTCCTATATTGATGGTTGGAAGTGCACTCATATCCAATTCGGTAAACATTACATTAACTCCTGTGGCTGCGTATGCTTCAATGCTTTTTTCAAATTCTTGAAAATCAGGATAATCCATACCCATGTGGCTTTGCATTCCAACAGCGTCAATGCGCAGTCCGCGCGATTTTAAATCGTTCACAATTTTTACGTATGCTTCGCGTTTTGCTGGCATATTCATACCGAAATCGTTGATATACAGCTGAATTGATGTGTCGGCTTCGTAAGCGCATTGAAATGCGTACGGAATGTACTCCTCGCCTAATATCTCGTAGAATTTTGATTTGCGATATGAGCCGTCGCCTTCAATTGCTTCGTTTACAACGTCCCAACCAAGTATTTTGCCTTTATAGTGCGATACTATTGTTGTGATATGGTCTTTAATGCGTTGTTTTAAAACGTCTGCCGAAACTTGATTTCCTTTGTCGTCAATGAAAAACCAAGGCGCGCATTGCGAGTGCCAGATAAGGCAGTGTCCGATGATTGCCATATTATTACGTTCGCCAAAATCGACAAATTCGTCGGCAAGAGTAAAGTCGTATCTGTCTTCCGACGGATGAATGACTTCGCACTTCATGCAATTTTCGGCAACAATTGAGTTAAATTGCCTGACAGCCAATTGTGCCTCTTTTGAAGTTGGTGCTGCCACTTGCCATTGGTTAATGGCTGCTCCCATCAAGAATTTTCCTTCAAAAGCTTGTGCCAATGTTTGTTGTTGTTCTTCGGCTTTTGGCTTTTGGTTTGCACACGAAAGCATTGTTGCCGCTGTAAGTGCAAGTAATGTAATGTTTAGTGTTTTCATGATTATTCAGCTTTTGCACGTGCTTCGATTTCGCGGTTCATCTCATCGAGACGCTCATCGGTAAGCGGATACTTCTTAATCAAGTAAGCCACAACAACGAGAAGCGCTGCTGGGATTATGGTTGTGAACACCAAAATTGCATTCTGCACAATTGCACTATAATCACTCAATTTGGTATAATAGGCATTTACTGGTGCACTGATGAACGATGCAAGGAACACTACGATAAAAATGCTAAGAACAAGTTGTAGGCATTTGTTTGCCTTGAACTCTTGCCACATTTCGCCGAATGTAACAGGTTTTTCGGGGGTAGTGGTGATATTCTCCTTGCTGCCGTCCTCATAAGTAACCTTTAGAATCATTCCGTCAGCTTCATAGCTGAAGTTTTCAATCTGAACATCGACAACCGTCTTGTCCTCGCGGTAAATCAAGCCTTCCTTTCTGCCTTCCTTGCC
>CALBPW010000561.1 GCA_937899145.1 uncultured Bacteroidota bacterium | reverse complement strand
ACGACCCCGACGTGAACCGGCTGAACTACGACGAGCACGGACGACTGCTGGGCGAGTTCAACGACGGCGACCAGATACTGGTCATCCTACAGAACGGCGACTACTACCTCTCGGGCTTCGACGCCAACGTCCACTTCGAGGACAACATTGACCGGTTGGAGAAGTACGAGGCCGACAAGGTGTGGAGCTGCGTGCTCTACGACGCCGACAACCAGGGCTACCCGTACGTCAAGCGCTTCCTCATGGAGGCCTCGAAGCGCAAGCAGAACTACCTGGGCGACAACGCCGACTCGCGCCAGCTGCTGCTCACCGACACCCCCTACCCGCGCCTGCTGGTGACCTACGGCGGCAACGACGAGTTCCGCGGCAGTGAGGAGGTCGACGTCGAACAGTTCATCAGCGTCAAGGGCTACAAGGCCAAGGGCAAGCGACTCACCACGTGGCAGCTGGCCGCCGTCACGGAGCTGGAGCCCACGCGCTTCCCGGAAATTCCTGAGAATCCGGAACCCCCGGAAGAGGAGGAGAAAGAGAACCTCGACCCCGACGCCGGCAAGAGCCAGCAACAAGTGTTAGACGAACTGACCGGACAACTAAGCCTATTCCCCAACGATGAAGAGTAAGTATCTGTTATTTTCCATTCTTTGTACTCTGTACTTCAGCCCCGCAGGGGCGCAGACGGCAGAGGCGCAGAAGGTTACGACGCGCAGCACCATGATAGGCCTGGGAGGGACCAGCGTGCTCGACACCTACCTCTCGGACGAACACTTCAGCGGGCCTGGCCTGTCGTTCGTTGCAACCATCGAGCGCACACGACCCGACACGCCGTGGGCCACGCTGATGGAGCACGAAGCCAACCTGTCCAGCGTCAAGGACCGCGCCGACTCGAAGAAAGAGCTGGAGGGCACCTACAACTTCTACTGGGCACGCCTCTACGGCTGGCAGCTGGCCGAAGGCCGGCTGAGGCTGCAGGCCGGTGCCGCCGTCAACGCCTCCGTGGGCTTTGTCTACAACACCGGCAACGGCAACAACCCCGCACAGGCCCGCGCCCACCTGAACCTGATGCCGACGGGCGTGGCCACCTACCGCTTCACGCTGCTGGGCCGACAGCTCTCAGCACGCTACGAACTCAACCTGCCCCTGGCGGGCGTCATGTTCTCGCCCAACTACGGACAGTCGTACTACGAAATCTTCTCACGCGGCAACTACGACCACAACATCGTACCCACCACCCTCGTCTCGGCCCCCGAGTGGCGCCACATGCTGACCGTCGACGCCGTCCTCGGCCGGCAGCTCACCCTGCGCGTGGGCTACCTCGGCAACATGCAGCAGGCCAAGGTCAACAACCTGCGCTACCACACCTACACGCATCGACTGCTCATCGGCATCACTAAACGTTTCTCCATCATTAAAAGGTGAAAAGGTAAAAAAGTAAAAAGGTAAAAAGTAAAAAAGTAAAAAAACAATGGAAATGAGAGCAATAAGAAAGAAGTCAAGGGGATGGGTGAAGGTTTTACCTCTTTACCTTCTTACCTTTTTACTTTTCAGTGCCTGTGTCGACACCGACGAACGCCCCGACACGCCCACCGGCAACTTCGAAGCCCTCTGGCACATGCTGGACGAGCACTACTGCTTCTTCGACTACAAGCAGCACGAGTACGGACTCGACTGGAATGCCGTCTATAATAAATATAAGGTACGCGTGAGCGACCAGATGACCGAGACCCAGCTCTTCGAGGTGCTGTGCGACATGCTCGGCGAGCTGCGCGACGGCCACGTCAACCTCTCCACCTCCATGGACTACGGGCGCTACTGGGCGTGGCACGAAGGCTATCCGCAGAACTATAGCGACACGCTGGAGCGCCACTACCTGGGCACCAACTACAAGATATCGGCCGGACTCAGCTACCGCGTGCTCGACGACAACATAGGCTACGTGCGCTACGAGTCGTTCGCCGTACCCGTCGGCGAAGGCAACCTGGACGACTGTCTGACCTACCTCGCACTCTGTCGCGGACTCATCATCGACATCCGCAACAATGGCGGCGGCGAACTGACAGGCACCTACACAAGCGGAAGCGTAAAATACGACAGCGAGATAACAGCGCCAACCAACCCGGAACGCGCCGGCTTCACATTTAGCGGATGGCTCAACAGCTCGGCAAAAATGCCGGCCGAAGACGTTGAGTGCATAGCCCAATGGACCGAAAAAGGCGACACGCCATACGCCATTGAGCACTATCAGCAACAACTCGACGGAACATATCAGCTTTTTGAAACCGACAACACCCAAACCGGCAAAACAAACACGCAAACAAGCGTGGCGCCCATCGTGTACAGCGGCTTCACATTCGACCACAAAACCGACTGCAACATCGAGGCCGACGGCTCAAGCGTCGCCAAAATATACTACACACGCAACTCGTACACCCTGAAATGGATTGTTGACGGAACCGAGATAACCGAAGGCTGCACCCACGGCACAGTCTTGTTTGGCGCACCCGTAACACAACCCGCAAATCCCGAAAAAGAAGGCTACTCCTTCAACAACTGGACACAGGAAATTGCTACCACAATGCCCGCCAGCAACATCGAATATGTGGCAACATGGACCACCGACTCCGCCTCGTACATTGTGGCACACTATCTGCAAAACACAAACAGCGTTTACCCTGTAATACCAACCTACGCCGACACCTTAAAAGGCATAACAGGCGAAAGCACAGCAGCCGTGTCGTCAATATTCGAAGGATTTACAGCCAACAATTTTGAACAAAGCGCCATTGCGGCCAACGGCTCAACAACAATAAACATCTTCTATCAGCGCAACTCATACACACTGACATGGAATGTTGACGGCGCAACAATAGAAACAGCCGAATATACCGAAGGCGGACAAGTGATTTTCGGCAAACCGATAATCGCCCCCGTACTCGAAAAAATGGGATACACCCACACTTGGGACACTCTCCCTCTCACAATGCCGGCCGCCAACATTACTTGCACCGCCATCTGGACAGCATCAAACAACGTCTATTTTGTACACCACCGCCAGCAATGCCTGAACGGCGAGTATTCAGTTGTGAGCGAATCAGAATCACTACTTGGATTGACAGGTGCGCTCACTCAAGCCGAAGCCAAAGAATATGAAGGCTTTACAGTTACAGAATTCACACAAGACACCATATCGGCACAAAACATAACCACAATCGACATTCTGTATAGCCGCAACTCGTACGAACTGAAATGGGACTTGAATGGCGGCACCGCCCAAACTGACAGTTGCACAATTGGCACTACCCTATTTGGAGCACCGGTAGTTGCACCACAAATGCCCGAAAAACAAGGCTACATATTCAATGGCTGGGACATTGATATACCAGAAACAATGCCAGCTGAAAATCTGACATTGACAGCCATCTGGAAAGCATCAGACAGCACCGCGTACTATGTTGAGCACTATGCCCAAAACACCGACGGCAGCTACCCCGACGCGCCATTCCAGATTGACAGTCTGACAGGCACAACCGGCAACAATATCTCAGCAACCGACCGCAGCCCATTCGGATTCAGCGTTAACAATGTAGAAACCGACACCATTGCTGGCGACGGCTCAAGCGTAGCAAAAGTTTACTACAGCCGCAATAAATACGAACTGAAATGGGAACTAAACGGAGGCAAAGCAATTGACGACAACTACACACATGCAGGACAAGTTGCATACGGCACACCAATTGTCGCTCCTACGCTAACAATTGCCGACAACACATGGGGCTACATTTGGGATTCAATACCAGAAACAATGCCAGCCGGCAATTGGACAAGCACTGCCACTTGGATTGAAGGTCCGATAGTTGAATCTCTCAGATTTGAAGTACCAGAAAACTTCAGCACTTGCGATGGCGACACAAAAATAGAAATAACAGAATTTAAAGATGCCATTGGATTCACCTATCGTTGGAGCATAAACGGCGAAGTTGATACCTCACAAACGGGGGCAACTTACACCATACCAGACACAGCCGCACCAATAGGCATCATCTACATAACAGTAAGTTCTGGCAACGAAAACGTAACAAAAACCATTCATTACCAAATGCGCCGCCGCATTGTTACCACCATGTGGGACGATGTTATCACCATCGACAATACAACCGGCAACTACGAATCGTACAAATGGTATCATAACGGCGAACTCGTAAGCGAAAAAGCATATTACCAAGAAGTTGGCGGACTGACTGGAAGTTACTACGCAGTAGCCACCACAACCGATGGAACAGAAATCGAATCGTGCGGTGATACATTTAGCAGACCTGCAAAACAATCAATTAGCGCATATCCAAATCCGACAATAAACAAGATAAATGTAAAATCGAACAAATGGAACACCGGCGACCGCGTAACCATTACCGATGGAAATGGTAAAGTATGGAAGAATTACTATGTAACCGATACCGAAAATGCAGAATTCGACCTAAATGATTTACCACAAGGCACTTACATTATCAATGTTGGAGGAGAGTCGGTAAGTATTATCAAATTATAACACAAATAAAAAAGTTTGAGACAACACAAACTGAACGAAAAGACAGATTACAATGAACAAATTAGATATGAAAATAGTTGCAGCCGCATTGCTAACGTGTTTAGCGAATGCCGCTGCAGCACAAAAATTCACTAACGAATGGATTCTCGTAGAATTAGGTGGCGGATTGCACAACATTCAGTTTAAGCCCAATAATGGCGACCACAAACCGGGTGCAGGTCTGATGCTTGACGCCAAATATATGCGACACTTGAACCAACAATGGAGCGTAAATGGCGGCTTAGGATTTGCCAACTACAGTTCGTGCGTTGAGTTTAATATGATGGAACAAACCGAAAAATTTGACAATGAAAACGAACGCACATACAAACTACAAACCGAGTACAACAATTTTACCGAAAAACAAAAACTCCACCAACTTGAAATTCCGATAGGCGCAACATACAGGTTAAATAAACTATTCACTTACACCAATTTACACATAGGCGCAGGAGTTAAATTTGGAATTCCGATAATCAGCAAATACATGCTTAAAAAAGGCGAATACAAAGTGTCGGGTTACTACCCCTCATTAGATGTTACATTTGAAGATATGGAAGAACACGACTTTTACACTGTTGAAGCAAGTAAACAAAAAGACAAAGTTGAAATTTCAGGATTTAACGTATCAATTTACCTTGACGCCCTACTCCACCGCCACCTCAACCGCACAACTGAGGCGTATGCAGGCTTGTATTTCAGCTATTGCCCACTAAACATAACAAAAAAATCAGACGCTCCTGTTGTTGACACTGGCCGCACCTACAACGGCATCTTAAACTCAAACCAAGTTAGCAAAGCCAACTTAATGGCAATTGGCGTAAAAGCAGGTGTAATGCTCGATTTTAGGCAATTATTCCACATAAAAAGTAGCAGTAAATTCTAATGATTTCTTCTACATTTGCGCACAAAAAAACAAGTTGTGTCAATTTCATCATTTTTAAACAAACCGACATCGCAAGACAATCGCAACATCTGGATTGCAGGTGCGTTTTATGGCGTAGCGGTTTATCTATTGCTCATCTTGCTACAACCTTTTGGACTGAACAACATCGGAAGCGCAAAATATGCGCAGCTGCTTTTGTTTGCGTTAGTTACGTGGTTTGGCGTTGTTGCAGCCGCCCACCACCTTATTATATATATATACAGGCACGCTGAA
>CALBPW010000560.1 GCA_937899145.1 uncultured Bacteroidota bacterium | reverse complement strand
ACTGGAGTTCAGACGTGTGCTCTTCCGATCTGTTTCCTTTTGGTTGCAATGAAGACCAATTTGCGGCCGTTAAAAAAGCCTTAACTGCTGATATTTCCATAATTCAGGGTCCGCCGGGAACAGGAAAAACGCAAACTATTCTAAATGTTGTCGCCAACCTGATATTGCAAGACAAAAACGTTCAGATTGTCTCGAACAATAATTCTGCTGTGCTGAATATCAATGAGAAACTATCGTCGCTCAATTATGACTTTTTAGTAGCCTTCCTTGGTAAAGCAGAAAACAAAGAGCGTTTTTTTGAAAATCAGACTGGCGAGTATCCATTGATGCAAAAATGGGAGCGAGACAGCCGTAGAGTGGCAGAAATCAAGAAAAATCTGGTCTTGATTTCTACAAAATTACCTAAGTATTTTGCTGATATTCAGAAAGTGGCTTGTTTGAAGGAACAAATTGCTCAATTTGAAACACAAGTAGCGCAATATCATTATTCTGAACCATGCAAACTACCAAAATGTTCTTCGGCAAAATTGTATGCGCTTCTTTTGTCGATAGAAGATAATTTGACCAAATCTGGTCGCATATCACTTGTAAATAAACTAAAATTGTGGATTTACGGATTCGGTTTCAAAGAAATTGACCGTGAAGCATTAGAATCGGCAGCTCATAGTAAAAAACACAGAGAGAACAAAGAAGAACTTGCCATATTAATCAAGGAGTGCAAAAAGTTTGAGGGTTTGTATAAAGATTATACGTCTTTAAGCCGGGAGTATTTTGAAGCGTACCTATATGAAAAATTCGGGAAACATCAGTCGAGACCATTTTTTCAATCAAACGATTTAATGGCATTTAATGTGCAAGATTTTCTAAAAGAATATCCTATCGTATTAAGCACGACATTTTCTGCGACAACTAATATAAATCAGGCAGTTCCGTTTGATATGATTATTATGGATGAGGCTTCTCAAGTGGATATTGCCGCAGGTGCATTGTCGTTAAATTGTGCAAAATCCGCAGTTATTGTTGGCGATGACAAGCAATTGCCCAATGTTGTTACCGAAGATGTCCGCATTAAGGCCGATAATCTGTATTCCCGATACGAAATGACGCCAGAATACAGGTATTTCGGCAATAGTTTCCTTTCGTCGGTTCAACAAGTGTTTCCTGATGCGCCAGTAACTCTGCTTAGGGAGCATTATCGATGCGAACCGCGAATTATTGGTTTTTGCAACCAACGTTTTTATCACAACCAACTGATACCAATGACCAAGCGTTCAGAACAATCTTCTCTGTCGGTCATTAAAACAGTTAAAGGAAACCACGCCATAGGTACTGTAAACGAAAGGCAAGCCGAGGAAGCCGTTCGGGAAATAATAAAACTGAAAGAGCATTATGACAGCATTGGGGTTATAGTTCCATACAACGAGCAGGCAAAGTTGATTAGCAAATTGTTGGAGGAGAATAAGATAAATGAAATTCCTGTTTCTACCGTTCATAAATTTCAAGGAAGAGAAGAAGATGCCATAATACTCTGCACCGTCGACAACACAATACGCGAATTTGTTGACGACCCTCATTTGCTGAATGTGGCGGTGTCGAGGGCGAAAAAGCACTTTTCAATAATAGTCAACGGCAACGAGATGGCGGACAATAACATTCAAGCCCTTGTCAGGTATATCGAAAACTCTGAAGGTAATGTGAAAGAAGGTTCTATCAGGTCGGTGTTCGATATTTTGTATAAGCAATATTCAGAAGAAAGGATGGCGTTTGTTTCAAAACATGTTAATGTTTCCGAATATATTT
>CALBPW010000559.1 GCA_937899145.1 uncultured Bacteroidota bacterium | reverse complement strand
ACAATCGCGAAGGGCGCATTGTCGATCAACTGGAAGCCGCAGGTATTGTTGGCCCGTTTGAGGGGAGCAAGGCGCGCCAAGTGCTTATTCCAGACGAACTCGCGCTTGACCGATTATTAGAGACATTACGTTAAAATGAATTGAAAATGAAAAAAATATCACTTGTATTATTGATGTTTGTGTGCATAAATTGTTTTGCGCAAAAAGACCCGGAAGCTAAAGAATTGCTTGACAAAGTTGCCGGGCAGATTTTCAGTTATAAAAACATAACTACCGATTTCGACTATCTATTTGAAAATTTGGCGGAAGAAAAAAGTGAATCGTACAGCGGAAAATTGGTTGTCAAAGGCAA
This sequence comes from uncultured Bacteroidota bacterium, assembly GCA_937899145.1. GTDB lineage: Bacteria > Bacteroidota > Bacteroidia > Bacteroidales > SZUA-534 > RUG13583. The sequence continues at coordinate 1,656 of CALBPW010000559.1, read as the reverse complement.
AAAATTCCGTATGGACGTCGACAAAACCATAACATTCAGTAACGGGAAACAGCGTTGGGTTTATCTTATTGATAATAATGAGGTTACCATTTCTAATATTGAAACATCTGACGATGATTCGCCCGAAGATCGTTTTATGACCGACCCACTGTCGCTATTTACTATTTATCGCGATGGATTTAAGTATCTGCTTGGCGACCAAGAAGATATAGATGGAAAAACAATGCAGATTGTTGAACTGTCGCCTGAAAATATCAAAAAGCCATATTTCAAGATAAAATATTGGTTTACACCCGAAAATAATCCGTATCAGCTAAAATGCTTTTTAAAAGACGGCACGCGCTATACGCTTACACTTTCAAAATTTGCAGTAAACCAAAAAGTTGACGAGACGGAATTAAACTTCAATGCAAAAAATTACACGGGCGTTGAAGTGATTGATATGACGGAATGAAAGCAGTTGTTGATAAGTGTCAGAAATAATGTGACAAAAGTCGTTCATAATGAATGTTTTATGATGTTACATTTTCAACAATAATATACTCTGCATATATTTATTGCTTTTACGTTGAAAAATCTACATTTGCGAAAATAACACAATGTCAGTTGTTAATCAGAAGCGGATTGCCAAAAACACATTGCTACTTTATGTGCGGATGGGGCTGATAATGCTTGTAGGGCTTTACACATCGCGAGTAGTGCTTGACGCGCTTGGCGAGGTGGATTACGGCATTTACTCAGCGGTAGGCAGCATTGTTGTTATGTTTTCGTTTTTGAGCAACACCTTATCATCTGTTTGCCAGCGTTTTTTCTCGTTTGAGATGGGGCGCAATGATTATCAGGAACTGCATCGCACATTTTGCATGAGTTTACTGATTTTTGCTGCGTTAGCCATATTTGTGGCACTGCTTTTAGAAACAGTAGGATTGTGGTTCCTTAACAATAAAATGAATGTGGCTGATAGATATGATGCCGCAATATGGACATTTCATTGCACATCAATAGGTTTTATTTTTCAGATAATGCGCACACCCTATATGGGCATGATTATTGCACGCGAAAAAATGAAAGTTTTTACCTATATAAGTATTGCTGAGGCATTGGGAACGCTTGTTGTCGCTATTCTTCTTCAACATACAGCAAACGACAAACTCAAATTTTACGCTACGTTAATATTTGGGATACAAGTTGTCATAACACTTCTATATTACACTTATTGCCGTATATTTTATACAGAATGCAGGTATCATTATTATTTTGACAGAAATAAATTTGCCGAACTATTCAGTTTTACAAGTTGGGAAACGCTTGCAGGAATGGCCGTAGTCGCCCGCAACTATGGCCTTAACATATTGCTAAATGTGTTTTTTGGCCCGATATTGAATACACCGCGCCAGATAGCCCAAAAAGTGTATATGTCGATACTACAACTGCAAACCAATTTTTATATGGCATTTAAGCCGCAAATTGTAAAATCGTACGCGTCGCAAGCTGTAGAAGAAATGCAGGATTTACTCTGCTTGAGCGTCAGAGTGTCGTACTATCTGCTTTTTGTCGCTGGCTTGCCAATACTGATGGAAACACAATTTGTGCTTGACATTTGGCTTAAAGATGTCCCTAATTATGCGGTTTTGTTTAGATCGGAAGAGCACACGT
>CALBPW010000558.1 GCA_937899145.1 uncultured Bacteroidota bacterium | reverse complement strand
ACCACCGAGATCTACACTCTTTCCCTACACGACGCTCTTCCGATCTTGTCTTCTTCTTTGCGCAGCATATTGCGCGATTCGGCGGCTTCAATTTTCTCAAGTGTTGCTGCGTATTGCGCGTCAACTTCGGCCTCGGTACTCTCGCCAAGTTCAAAAAACTCCATCAGAACGGTGAGGTCGTCAAATGCCGATTTCACATTGTCGTAGCAGGCAATCCAACTTTTAATGCCGTTTATTTTTTTCATTTGGGCTTCGGCTTTTTTGGGGTCGTCCCAAAAGTTGGGGGCTTGACTTTTTTGTTCTTCCTCTTCAAGCTCAACACGGCGACTGTCTATTTCTAAATGCCGATGCAGAGCCTCAACTCGCGACAAAAGGTCTTTTTGTTGTTCGGGTAGTATCATAGTATTATTTGTTTAATCGGTGAATGGTTTCAATATTCACGTTATCAACTCCATTCTGTTGCAATCTAACTTCAGAAAGATGAACAGCAGCATCGTAAATCCCCACAGCGACGAGCCGCCGTAGCTGAAGAACGGCAGCGGAATACCTATTACGGGCATAAGTCCGATGGTCATACCAATGTTTACCACTATATGGAAGAACATAATGCTGGCTACGCAATAACCATAGATGCGGCTGAATTTCGATTTCTGCCGTTCGGCTAAGAATATCAATCTTAACAATAAAATCAAGAATAATGCGAGCAAGGCGGTTGTTCCGACAAAGCCCCATTCCTCGCCAATGGTGCAAAAGATGAAGTCGGTGCTTTGTTCTGGCACAAATTTGAATTTTGTTTGTGTCCCTTGCAGATAGCCTTTGCCTGTTAGTCCGCCCGAGCCTATGGCTATCATCGATTGGTGAACATTGTAGCCTGCGCCTTTCAAATCCACCTCAATGCCAAGCAGATGGTTGATGCGGGCGCGCTGGTGCGGAGCCAGCACATTGTTGAAGAAATATCCAACTGAGAATGCAAAGCCAATTGAGGCAACGGCGATGCCAACTACGGTTGCAATCTTTCTCAGCCGGTACCGGTACGTATAAAGCAGATAAAAAGGAACTGAAACGGCAATGCCTATCAATTGCGGAATGTAGTGTGGCGCATCGGGCAATAGAAAATGGAATGCAATGTATGCGATTCCTGTTGTGGCTGCCAACACTGCAAGCGCAATGAAAAGTTCTTTGGGCTTGTCGCGCAAAATGTAGAACGCCACAAACGCCATCAGTTCAATTATTATGATAATGATTGATATGTCGATTAGGAGCGACAATATGAATATTGCCAATGCTATCAGTCCCAATATGAAGTAGATAGGCCTCATACCCTCGCGGAAGTAGGCTAACAGCAACGATGCAAAAACCAAAGCGGAGCCGGTGTCGTTTTGGAGCAGAATAAACACCGATGGCGTAAAGCAGATGGCAAGAATGCTTATTCCCCAACGGAACTGCGCCGGATTGAAGTTGTATCGCGACATGCATTTGGCAAGCAGCAACGACGCCGCTATTTTGGCAAACTCGGCAGGCTGAATTTGTATCGGACCAAGCACTATCCACGATTTTGCGCCATTTACCGATGCGCCAAACAGCAGCACGCATAGCAAAACGAGCATAAGTGTGCCATAAATCAGCTCGGCAAATGTTGTGTAGAATTTGCTGTCGGTTAGCAACATAACTGTTCCGATAATCAGAGCCGCACCAATCCACATAAGCTGGCGGCCGTAGCGTGTGTCGAGGCTGAAACTGATATGGTCGGGCGAGTAGGAGGCCGAGTAGATGTTGAACCAGCCAAGAGTTACCAAAAGCAGGTACAAAACCACTGTAAACCAGTCGATATTCCGCAGTATGTTACTTTTTTGTTCCATGAATAAAATCGGTTATCAGTATTCGTTTTTCAAGCCACGGTCGGGTAATGGTGTCGGTCAGGTAGCGTTCTATCATCAGGCTGGCAATTGGTGCGGCATAGGTGGCTCCAAAGCCGGCGTTTTCAACATAAACCGATATGGCGATTTTCGGATTCTCGCGCGGCGCAAAGGCCATAAATATTGAGTGGTCTTTGCCGTGCGGGTTTTGTGCGGTGCCGGTTTTGCCACAAACATCGATTCCTTTGATGGCGGCAATGCCGGCGGTGCCGCCTGTCGGCGAGTTGACGGCCCGGTACATTCCTTCAATTATTGTCGGGAAAAATGTTGTGTCGAT
>CALBPW010000557.1 GCA_937899145.1 uncultured Bacteroidota bacterium | reverse complement strand
TCATCAAACACTTCGCCCGCCACAATAACCGATTCGATGTAGTTTTGTGCCATTTTGGCATTCTTGAATTTGCTCACTTGAACAATGCTGTAATCGTCGTTAAGTCGCTGATTAGCAACATCAAAATTCAAAAAATCGAAATACTCATCATTAAAATCGATGAGGCTGAATTTGACTTTGTTGTCGTCGAGTTTGCTGTTGACGGTTGCCACAATATAATAATGCAATTCGCCGGCATTATAGTTAAATAGCGACACGTCAAGTGTGTCGTAAGCCAACTGCTCGGCTTCCTGTTGTTCGCGCAAAAGCTCTTCTTCGGTTTTAACCTCGTAAACATGCGGTTTGCGGTTGAGTGCAGCAATCACCTCGCGCGCATAAACGCTCTCTTCGTTCTTTGGATATTTTGCGATAAAGGCTTTCAAGTTTTGTTCAAAAGTGGCAGTATCAGAGTTTTTACCTTCGCACAAAACATTAAGTAACATGAATTTAGGCATAAGCCGACTTGTCGGATACGTTGATTCAACATATTGGTATGTGCGAGCCACTTGTTCGCAATCGCCAGTTATAAAGAACCGATATGTGGCCTGATAAGTAAAATTCAACTGATTCTCAGCCTTTTCCAATTCTTTGTAATAATCCGGATTGCGGAGGATTTTTGCGTAATCGGTGTCAGGATATTCAGTAATGATGCGGTTTTTGCAGATTTCAGCATTCTGATAATCTTTTTGCAACAGATAAACTTTATACATATTAAATAATGCCGCCACATCTTGCTCTGATTTTGGGTATTTTTTCAGATAATCTTGGAAAGCATTGATTGCAAGAGGAAAATCGGCGAATTTATCTTTATAGATAACACCCAAATCGAAATAAGCGGATTCCTCTTTTGCCTCCGATGCTGCAAAAGCAGAGTCGGTAAGCGGAATATCTACCAAGTAGTACTCGCGAGTGGTGTTGTCCATGCCTTTCTTTTTATCCTCGGCGGTTTCCTCGTTGGCGTAAGCATCGTAATCGTCGTACTCAATCGACGATTTATTGCTTCGCCTCCAGTTGTCTTCAAGTTTGCGCCCTCCCCATTTTTTACTGAATTCAGTTTGTCCAAGGCTTATTGACGATTGGTTGTAGAAGTACCATTTGCCACCGGCGCGTGTGTTTTGCCGCGACATTTGCTGCGCTTGCGCAATCTCATTTTTGTTTTGCGCTTCTTGGTTTTTAGCTTCTTGCCCGGCAATTTTCACTTCGCTTATTTTCTTATCAATAAGTTTGTTACGTTCGTTTTCCGACATCCGGGCAACCCGCTGCAAACTATCTTCGCGGCTGATTGTTTCGATGCAACGCACAAGGTCGGTCAGGTTGTCGGCCTTGCGGCGTATTTGCCGATAATTGGGGTACTCATGCGGCAGGTTCACCATTGCGCTATCGTAGTAAAGTTGCGCGTTCCGATAGTCTGGTTTATCAAAATAAATATCGGCTGCCGCCAAGTACGACACACTTTTTTGGTTGGTGTTGGTTGTGCTGGTTGCTATCGATTGTTTGTAGTACCAGAGAGCGTCGTCGTCGCGCATTTCGTTGTAGGCGATATTGCCCAAGGCGTAGTATATTTGGTCAAGATAATCGGTGTTTTTTTCGTCTTTCAGCATTTTATTCAGCACGCGTTGCAGCTGCTCGCTGTTGCCGGTTTCGCTATTATAGATGCTTGCCTTATTTATGCTGGCATTGAAAGTATATTGATAATCAGGATTTTTGTCGATAACACGTTGATACCACTCACTGGCTTTACGGTTTTCGTCGTTCAGTTGGCAAAGTTGTGCCAAAATGTACATCAGCCTGACTTTCTCACGTTTATTATGGCAGATGGTTTTCACCGCTTCCTCAACGTATGGAATGGCGTCAGCGTAGCGTTCCTGCCGTATCATAATATCGGCTTGAGTTGCGTTTAGTGGCGATAGCGTTTTTTTCGATACCCGACTCATATCGCCTGTTATAGTGTTCAAAAAATCTTGCGCTTGGTCGTATTTTTCCATTTCGGCATAGCAGCGCGCAAGCCAGATGTACGCTTCGGTTTTAATGTTTTGGTCGTCGTACTGGCGAATAATGTAGGTAAACTGTTCGATAGCGGCGTAGTAATCTTGTTTTATAAGCAAGGCCTTGCCGTCAAGCATTTCGGCGTCGTCAATCCATTTAACATATTCGTTTTTATTCATAAACGCTTTCTGCCTGTCCGACATCTTTTTGCTACTCTTTTTGGTGTTGGGTTTTACGGTTATTGAGTGTTTGCGAATACATTTTTCGCTTTTCTCAATCACGCGGTTCATATCGCTGTACGATGTCAGCGCGGCCTCCTTGTCGCTATAAACAAAGACGGGCAAAACGAGCGAGAAATTTTCCTGATGGGCTGAGTATATGTTTTCTACGCCCGATTTATATGCCTCATTACCATTAAAATAGACGTTGTATTTTGATGTCGTGTTATGATAAGCGCGACGAACGGGCGTGTTTTTGGTAGGCGCACAACAAACAAAGATTGTTGCCGCCGCAGCCAAACTTAATTTGGAAATTATTTTGCTAAAAGACACAAGAATCGCTTTTGTTTTTGTTGCAAAAATAGTTTTTTATGAATATTGGCGCTAATTGTAAAGCCGATATTAACACAAAAAATATGTAACGCCGCTGTTGTTGTTTTATTGTTTTTTGGGGGAATCGAATTGTCTGAATACGAAAACACCGGATTTTAATGGCGATGAAGATTTGTTCAGCTACAAGTCGGTAAAAAAAATCATTTCATAATCATATTTTTATACCTGAAATTCATATCAAAATCCGCATAAACGTTTGCAGCATTCACAATGCCGGCATAGACAACATTGCAAAACGTGTAATGATTATTGAAAATCAATCGGAATATTTTGTTCCTTTGCGGCCGTTTTTTGAGGGTTGGAATGAATACGATTATAAGATTTGTAAAAGATTGGTCGTTGCCGATTATAATGCTAATAGGTGTTGTGGCATATTTTGTTTTTGTAAGCCTGCCGCTATCTGCCGAAATTCACCAATTGGCCAACAAAACGGTTGCAGTCGTTCAGCCTCTGCTGTTGTTTTTAATGCTTTTTATCTCGTTTTGTAAAATCGACCCTACAAAAATCCGCCCACGCCGTTGGCATTTGTGGTTAATATTGATACAGGCCGGCTCGTTTATAGTTTTGGCTCTCGTCTCACAATTTATTGATAACTACAATGTCTCAATCCTGTTTGAATGCGCAATGATTTGCATGATTGCCCCAACAGCCACCGCCGCAATTGTTGTTACCGATAAACTTGGTGGCAACACACTGACAATCACTGCATATACCATCATGATAAACATCGTAACATCTGTTGTGTTCTCACTTTTCATTCCGTTTGTCAACCCAACTGTCGGCATGAGTTTTTGGCAGGCTTTTACAATTATTGTAAAACAAGTGTTTCCGCTATTGGTTTTCCCTTTCCTACTTGCTTGGTTAGTTCGGCTTTTCCTTCCTAATTTATTGAATATCATATTAAGAATCAAGGATTTGGCCTTTTATTTATGGATGGTTGCATTAGCCATTGCGCTGTCGGTAACCACACGCGCTTTGGTTCATAGCAATATATCGGTATGGTGCTTTTTTGGCATTCTGCTCATAACACTAATTTGCTGCATATCACAATTTTATATTGGCAAACGCATTGGCAGCCTTTATGCCGACCGCATTAGCGCAGGTCAGTCGTTAGGGCAAAAAAACACGGTTTTCATCATCTGGACTGCCTACACTTTTATGAATCCTGTAACTGCTGTTGCCGGCGGCTTTTACAGTATTTGGCACAATTCAATCAACTCATACCAGCTTTATAAAAAAAGGAAAAAGGATAGAGCGGAGAGGAAAGTGTAAAGAGGAATGAGAAATGGGTAATTGGGAAAAATATCTTTAATCCCTTAATTATCAACTCTATCAGTCGTCAGCTTTACAGTCTCTTCTTTTTTAGCCTCCCTCACACGGCGACGGAACCAGCGGTGCAGCAATTCACCAAAATCGTTAAAATCCTCGGTATAGAAAAGGCCGAGTCCGCGTGTATATGGCGCATCGTCGTAAATAAGGTCGTCGTTAACTTTTTGAAAGGCGCGTAGCCGCACATTGCCTTTTTTGTTTAGTTTCAGTTCAAACGAAATATCGGTAGTGTACTGATTACCACTATTTTCCGTTGTTTCGTTAGTGCCGCTCATGTCAAAATTGCTATTCACAATTATGCGGTCGTCCCAAAGGGTGGTTGACAGCGCAAGTTCATACTCCTCTGAGCTAATCTCAGTTTCAGGGCGATAAGCCACACCAAGGTCGAAGTTAGTGCTGAGTTGGCTAATCCATTTGCTAAGTTGGTTCGACAGCAGTTCGCTGGCGGTACTGGCCGATACCGAGCCACCCGATGTAGTCGAATTTTGTACCGAAACCGAAGTTAACGGAGCAAATTTATTAAGCATCAGCAGATATATAACTTGCTGATTTAGTTCGTCTTCTGGCAAATTATTAAGTTGTTCAACCACCTCAACATTACTGGTTGTTGAAGGCACATCTATCGAGAAGTTGATTGTTGGCGATGTCAGTTTGTTGCTCATCAGCAGATGGCAATTGACGGGCACACGTTTTTCGCGGTCTTCCTCGTCGAGGGTGAGCGAGTAAACAGGCACTTTGCGCAGCTTGTAAGCCGCATCAATATTGACAATTGCGCCAAGTGGCTCACCCATCCATGTTACGTAACTGCCACTCTGAAGGTCGAGTTTTTTGCTGATAATATTTTGCAATGTAAACGTAAAGTTTCCTTTATCAATAAGATACGTTCCGTAGATTGAGAATTTATCGTTATTAAGTCTGATGTTAATATCGCCCGAGCCATTGGCACGCAAGGCGTCGCCGATGGTTGGGTCGAAAACAATTTGCACCTCTGCATCGCGTGTAACTCTGAGGTCGAGGTTCAAGTTCAAAACCGATGACGGAGCCTTTATCAGTTCTTGCTTTTTCTTCTTTACTTCGCGTATATTACTGATTTTGTTTTCAGTAACAAAAGTTATGAAATTGTTTTCCGACAAATCGCTACGGCCTTCCATTGTTAAGTAGAACATCGATTTTGGCAATGTCCGCGCGCTAATATCAATATTTATCTCGCTCCGGGTTGAGCCGTTTATATCAATAATGCCACTGCAATAGGTTTTTCCGTACCACATTGGCGAATCGGAATATTTAGTATTCAATCCTACAATCTCATTACAGCTTATTTTCAAATCTAAGAAGAACTCTTTGAAGTTTTGATGCCATATTTCGCCATCAATCAGCAGTTTGCCATTTTCAAAATCGTCTCCCTCAACATTTTTGAACAAAATTTTATTGTCGGCAAATTCAAGAGTGTCGTTAAGCGAATAGGCGGCTTTTGTTGGTTTGAGTGTCAACTTCGTATTTTCAAGCGCCAATTTTCCATACCAATTTGGCGCCGTAAGTTTTCCTTCGGCGTGCATATTGCCGCTAAACGAGCCCGACATTTCGCTAAATACGCCCGATAAAAAGAGTTTCAGAAATTGCACATCTTGGTGTTCGGCAGAGCCGTCAAGATTCATGTAGAAACGCTTTGGGTCGATATAGCCCGAAATTGCTGTGTGCGAATCAATTAAACTATCGAGCAACGCGCCATCAACCAATAGCAATTTTTGTTCCATATCCCACGCCGCGTTGGCTTTGACATTGCCAAACCGTTGATTATTAATGCCAAAATCGGCAATTCCGACATTTCCTTCAATACGTTTTTCGCCCTGCAAATCTTTAAGCAACGAATTTCCTGAAACAATGCCCGACAAATGTGTTTTTAAGCCGAAAATATTTGACACAAAATCGAGGTTCAACTTATTGATATTCACCAGCAAACTGTCGTCAGGAATGTTAGACAATGTTCCGTCAGCAAAAATGCTGCTTGCACCATTGTCAATATCGACGCTGACGCTGCCGAAATTGACAGACGAATCGGCAATCATAATCAACGACGGATTTATAACCACTTGTGTATCAAGAATATTCACAAGCGATTTTTGAATATCAATGTAAGTTTTATGCTGTTCATTATCATAGTCGACAAGTTGAATTTTAGCAGTAATGTCTCCACTGTTTCTTCCCTTTTCAAGCAAATTGTCCCAATTGATGTTCAGGTTGGCTTCGTCGTTGAAAAGTGTCGATTGCAAGTTCAACCACCGCATTGATTCATAATTTGCGAAATAGAGATAATCTGCTGATATATCAGTCCTTAAACTATCATCAGCATTATAAACCGCAACTTTCAGATGGTCAATATCGAACGATTTTGCGATAATATCATCAGAAATAAGATTGAGTTCGAATTCTTCGTTTTTTTCGTCATAACTACCCAGTATTGTGGTTCCTGACGCAATATTTAACCATGGCAAAAACATTCCAGTTAGTGGGTGCGGATAGTCGGCGATAATTTGAACTTTGAATTGATTATCATTAACTGGAGGCGTATATGTTTTTCCCGCCATGAATTTGCAGGCGAAATTCTGAATGCTGCTTGGCAGCTGTGTTATGCGGTATTTGCCATCAGCTTTAATCTGAACAAATTCCGATTGCAGCTGTAAAATACGAGTACTATCGGTGTTGGCAGCCGAAATGCGCACCGTATCGGTTGCAAAAAACGATGAATCGCGGAAATAGAAGATGTCAGTCAGGTCAATCTGACCTTCAGCTATGTCAAGGTTTGTATCGTGAAAATCGGCTTTAATGTTGAACGAGATGTTTGCCGTGGTGTCGTCGGTTACGCCAAGTTGATATAAATCAGCATAATACACAAAAGTTTGAAAATTAAACGACGAGCTGTCGCCATAGTTGACAAGCCCATCAAAATCGAAGCGCAGATTGGGGTCGAACGAGCAAAGCCGACCACTGAACATGCGCTGTTCAACCAATCCGTTGATGCTGATAGAGTCGATAGCATGTGTTGCGTATTCAATATTGTTTACCGAACCAATTATGTTAAGTTTAGTGTCATTTGCGTGTCCGCTCCGCCCAATTTGTCCATCAGCCTGCAAATCAATACGCAAGTTTGTTTTTACACCAACGTATGCGCTAAGCTCTATTGGCGTTGATTTCAGATTTCCGCTGACGTTGAGATTTCCATTGTCGAGCCTTGACATTGCCGCATGCAAATCAAGATTGCCGATGCCTGTCCGTAGTTTTCCGTCGGCATCAACATCGGACAACGTTCCATCAACATTTCCGCTGAACCACAATGTTTTAAGTGGTGATAAATATTGTCTTAATTGCGATGTGTCGGCTTTAGTATATTCGCTCAAAATTGTAAGCGCGTCGGTTGTTGTACTTTTTATTTCGGCAATTTTCAATTCATAATTTAACCGTTCTTTGTCGTTAAGATTAGAAATTTTGAAATCGGCGCTCAAAATATCATTATCGTTAAATCGGACTGTTATATTTTGTCCGGCGATTGTTCGTTTATCGCCATTTAAATTCCCGACAAGCATTAAGCACTCCGACTTATTTTCCAGATATGGGACAACCTCAGCAAAATCGGCAGGACAAAGTTTAACGCTATCAATCATTGCATTGAAAACCATATTTTTATCTTTTTCAATATCAACATCGGCATGTTGAAGATGAGCTTTCGAGTTTCGCGCTTCAAAATTAAAATCGTCAACATTGATAAGTTTGTCCATCAGCACAAAATCGAAATGGAAATTATCAATCATTGGCTGGCCATTATACTTGGTTGTCAGCGAGTTAAGTTGTGCACGAATATTCTCGCCACAAACCATCAAGCCATTTACTTCAACATTTAAGTTGGTTAAATGATGCAATGTGCCACGGTCGTCGAAGGTAAGGTTGGCGTCGGCAAGCGCAATTTGCTGTATATTAATGTTCCACCGGGTTTTAGATGTATCGTTGCGGGCAAAAGCATCAATCAAAAATTGAAAATTGTAAATCCTTAGCCCCGATAACAAAATCCATATAAGGTTTAAGTGCGTAAGCCGTAACTCCGTCCAATA
>CALBPW010000556.1 GCA_937899145.1 uncultured Bacteroidota bacterium | reverse complement strand
CGTTTTTTCTGCACAACGTTTTTGGTAAACTTTCGAAAATGTTTATAGGCGATGGCGGCGCCCTTATGCTTGGTGTGGTAATGACCATTTATGTGCTTTGCATTTTAAAAGACGATTCTCCGTGCGAGGTGCTAATGCGTAACAATATGGGATTGATTTCGTGCACTTTAGCTACATTAGCAGTACCGGTTTTCGACACCTTGCGAGTAATGGCAACACGCATCATTAAAGGTCATTCGCCTTTCCGTCCCGATAAAACGCACCTTCACCATCTATTTATTGAAGCAGGATTTTCGCACCTCGGAACAACACTTTGCATTTTGGCACTCAATATGTTAGCATGGACGTGTTGGTTTGTGTCATATTTGCTTGGCGCATCAATCGATTTGCAATTGTATATAACACTGATACTTAACACTTTGGTAACATTTGGCTTTTATCATTTCATGCAGCGGCAATGTAAAAACGGCACATCTATTTATCGTAAATTTCAAAATTTGGGACAGAGAACGCATATTGAACGCAATAATTTATGGCAAACAATGCGCAACATTACCGACCGCGAAGTGAGGGATAGAGAGATGGAAAATTAAACAAAATAGAGAAAAAATCACGTTTCAGTTGTATCTTATCAAACTGATTACTTGATTTAAGCGTAAAATCATTATGAATATAGCAATAGTAGGGACAGGATATGTAGGACTTGTATCGGGCACATGTTTTGCCGAAATGGGCATCGATGTAACTTGTGTTGATATTGACCGGAACAAAATTGAAAAACTGCAAAAAGGCGAAGTCACAATCTACGAACCGGGACTTGACGAGATGGTGTTGCGCAATGTGGCGGCGGGCAGGCTGCATTTTACAACCGATTTGCGCATGTGCCTCGATAATGTTGAAGTTGTATTTTCAGCCGTTGGCACACCACCCGACGAAGACGGCAGTGCCGACCTAAAATACGTATTGGCAGTGGCACGCACCTTTGGACAGAACATCAAGAAATACACCATTTTAGTTACCAAATCGACAGTGCCAGTCGGCACAGCGCAAAAAATAAAAACCGCTATTCAAGAAGAACTCGACCGCCGTGGTGTAAACATTGATTTCGATGTAGCATCAAACCCTGAATTTTTGAAAGAAGGCGCTGCTATAAAAGATTTTATGGGTCCAGACCGCGTTGTTGTCGGTACTGATAGCGGGCGGGCCCAAAAACTTATGGCCCGGCTTTATAAACCATTTATGCTCAATAGCGAGCGAATGATTTTTACCGACATTCCATCGGCCGAAATGATAAAATATGCCGCAAACTCCATGCTTGCTACCCGCATTTCGTTTATGAACGACATTGCCAACCTTTGCGAACTTGTGGGAGCCGATGTAAATATGGTGCGCAAAGGCATTGGCAGCGATACTCGAATTGGGCGAAAATTCCTTTATCCGGGCTGCGGATATGGTGGCAGTTGCTTCCCAAAAGATGTAAAAGCACTGATTAAAACAGCCGAACAAAACGGCTATTCAATGCGCGTACTTAAAGCCGTTGAGGAGGTAAACGAGGCTCAAAAATCGGTTCTTTTTGATAAACTTTATAGAAAATTTGAAGGTAATCTGAAAAACAAGAAGATAGCACTTTGGGGACTTGCCTTCAAACCTGAAACCGATGATATGCGCGAAGCCCCTGCCTTGGTACTTATTGATAAATTAATTGAGGCAGGTTGCGATGTTAAAGTCTTCGATCCTGTGGCTATGAATGAGTGCAGGAGGCGAGTGGGCGATAAGGTAAAATATGCCAAAGATATGTACGATGCTACTGTTGATGCCGATGCGCTGATGCTTGTTACTGAATGGAAAACGTTTCGCCTGCCAAGTTGGGAGATGTTGGCCCGCTCAATGCGTAACAAACTTGTTATTGACGGTCGCAACATCTACGACCGCAGCGAACTTGCCGAACTTGGATTTGATTATTGTAAAATCGGCTGATGAAAATTCTTGTAACAGGAGCGGCCGGATTCATTGGTTTCCACACTGCACTTAGGCTGCTAAATGCCGGACATTCGGTTTTAGGCGTCGACAACATCAATAGCTACTACGCTGTAAATCTGAAAAAAGCGCGACTTTCGGTTTTGGGCATCGTTGAAAACAATGTACAAACCGACAAAATTACGCAAAGCTCTGTATATCAGAATTTCCGGTTTGTTAAATTGGGCATCGAAGACCGAGAGAATCTGCCAGTCATATTTGAATCAGAAAAATTTGATTTAATTATAAACCTTGCGGCGCACGCAGGAATGCGCCATTCTGTTGCAGAGCCATTTGCTTACATTGATAGCAACATAACAGGATTTTTGAATATTTTGGAATGTTGTCAACGCTACAATGTTAAACGCTTGATTTACGCATCGTCGAGTAGCGTGTATGGCGGCAACAGTAAAGTGCCATTTGCTGAAACCGATCATACCAACAATCCGACAAACCTATACGCAGTTACCAAAAAAGCCGATGAATTGATGGCGGCTTGCTATTCAAACTTGTACAATCTGACGGCTGTTGGCTTGCGTTTTTTCTCGGTTTACGGTCCGTGGGGGCGAGCCGATATGGCGCCAATGCTATTTGCGCAAGCTATTATGAACAATCAGCCTTTGCAAGTTTTCAACTCGGGCAACATGTTGCGCGATTTTACTTACATTGATGATATTGTTGATGGTATAATGCTGGTTGTCAGTAAAATATCAAACTCGGAAGAGTCCCTGCACTCAATTTATAATCTTGGTTGCTCATCGCCAGTGTTGCTTTCCGATTTTATCTTGGAACTTGAAATGGCATTGGGGCGCAAGGCGCAAAAGAATCTGTTGCCAATGCAACTTGCCGATGTGTATCAAACATTTGCCGACACGTCAGCCTTTGAGCGCGATTTTGGTTATCGCCCAAAAACACAATTGCACGAGGGCATTAGAAAATTTGCCGACTGGTTTAAAGCCGAAGGATACATGCTGATTCTGAATTGTAAGCTGTAAATTAACAAGTTGCAAGTTTATCACTCTGTACACTTTACACCTTACTCTACCCCATCTTCACCTTACTTCTTATCCCACAATGGGTCGCACACCGGGCGGATTGGCATTCCATAGCGGCAAGAAACGGCTGGTGATATGTTTATACCGTTTGAATAATAGGAGCATGCTTTATCACCCTCATTATCGCAGGCTGGTTTTTTCTGACATTTCGAACATCGGAAGCATCGCATTTTTGATATTTAGCAAGAAAATATTGGATGTAACTTTTACCACATAGTTTTAACATCATACTCGGAATTATTGCATCGCGAGTGATTATTATAAGAATTTCGCATTGTGCGCAAGAAATAAGAAGCCTATCGAAATGGGCGTAAAAAATCTACAATTTCAGGAATTGTCTTATTGTAATTCAGTTTTTCTAAACTTTATTTGCCGTAATAACTATTTAAACACTTCTAAAATTCATCAATTATCGCTCAAATAATTACCTTTGTGCCATGTCGAAAATTTGACAATTTTTATCAGCAAATGAGCAAAATATTAGTAACAGGCGGCGCTGGATTTATAGGGTCAAACTTATGCGAGATGCTTTTGCACCTTGGGCACACGGTTGTTTGTCTTGATAATTTCTCAACTGGCCATATCGAAAATATCAGCCATTTGCTAACTGGATTTTCCGACAATTTTACCCTTATTGTCGGCGACATCCGCAATCTGAGCGACTGCCAAACGGCTGTCGGCGGCGCCGATTATGTTTTGCACGAGGCAGCGCTTGGCTCCGTTCCGCGCTCAATAAAAGACCCTGCAACCACCAACGCTGTCAATATAGGCGGATTTCTAAATATGCTCATTGCCGCTCGCAATGCCAAAGCGCGGCGATTCATTTTTGCGGCCAGCTCGTCAACCTATGGCGATTCTACTGCACTACCAAAAGTTGAAGATGTTATAGGAAAACCATTGTCACCATACGCTATCACAAAGTATGTCAATGAGTTATATGCCGATGTTTTTGCACGTACCTACGGAATTGAATACATCGGTTTGCGCTATTTTAATGTTTTCGGTCGCCGGCAAGACCCAAATGGCGCATACGCGGCAGTTATTCCGCTGTTTGTCAAGAAGTTGCTTAACCACGAGCAACCAACTATAAACGGAACAGGCGAGTATAGCCGCGATTTCACGTATATCGATAATGTGCTGCAAATGAATTTATTAGCCATGCAGACAACAAATCCGGATGCTGTAAATCAGATTTACAACACTGCTTGTGGAGAGCGCATAACGCTGAACCAACTATTTGGATATCTGCGAGAAAATTTATCAGCTTACGATTCCGAAATCGCCAAAATTGAACCTGTCTACGGCCCAAACCGTGCTGGCGATATTCCACACTCGCTTGCCTCAATCGAAAAGGCAGCGCAACTGCTTGATTACAAACCGAAGTTTTACTTCAAAGAGGGCTTAAAAGAAGCAACTAATTGGTATTGGAAAAATTTGAAATAGACAGAATATGAATGAAACAAAAATTTGTGTAATAGGATTGGGATATGTCGGGTTACCGCTTGCACGGCTGTTTTCAACAAAATATAAAACTATAGGCTTCGATATGAATCAAGCACGTGTTGATGCCCTAATGTGTGGGCACGACACTACTCTTGAAGTTGATGATAAACTGTTGCAATCGGCTTTGCAGAATGGTTTCCGGTGCACAACCGACATTGAGGAGATACGCTCGTGTAACTTTTATGTAGTGGCTGTGCCAACGCCGGTCAACAACGATAAAACACCCGACCTGTCGCCGCTTTATGGCGCAAGCACAACCGTAGGCAAAGTAATATCGAAAGGCGATATAGTTGTTTATGAATCAACTGTTTACCCAGGTGTAACAGAAGACGAATGTATTCCGGTTATCGAAAAAATATCTGGTTTAAAATTCAATGCCGATTTTTTTGCAGGCTACTCGCCAGAGCGCATCAATCCGGGGGACAAACAGCATACCGTTGAGAAAATCAAGAAGATAACATCTGGTTCGACACCTGAAATCGGACAAAAAATCAATGAAGTTTACTCGTCGGTGATAACAGCAGGCACGCACCTTGCGCCATCGATTAAAGTGGCAGAGGCCGCAAAAGTCATCGAAAACTCACAACGAGACATCAACATCGCTTTTGTAAACGAATTGTCGAAAATTTTCACACGGATGGACATCGATACAAACGAAGTGCTTGAAGCCGCTTCAACAAAATGGAACTTTTTGCCATTCAAGCCCGGACTTGTGGGCGGACACTGCATCGGTGTTGACCCTTATTATCTTGCACAATGCGCGCAACGCCACGGCTACAATCCCGAAATAATATTGGCTGGTCGCCGAATGAATGATAGCATGGGCGATTATGTCGCCAATCAAGTTGTTAAGCTGATGCTGAAAAAAGGCATTCAAGTGCTCAACTCCAATATTCTGATTTTGGGATTCACCTTTAAAGAGAACTGCCCCGATGTGCGCAACACCAAGGTGTACGACATTGTGGAATCGTTGCAAGAGTACAACCTCAATATCACCATTTGCGACCCTTGGGCAAATGCCGCTACCGTCAATCGTGAGTACGGGCTCGACATTGTCAACGACCTGCCCGATGCTAAATTTGACGCAGTGATTTTGGCTGTCGGACACGAAAAATTCCGCGGCCGTAATCTCGAAAATGTCTTCCGCGAAAAACATGTCCTTTTTGATGTAAAAGGATTTTTGCCAAAAGAAATGGTTGACGCGAGACTATAGTTATTTACAAATAAGGATTTAGAAATCAGGAAAATGCAAACCATCAACCTTTACACACTAAACTCTACACTCTAAACTTTGCACATTACATTTTATACTTACTATCGAATTGGAACTTAAAACTTTATAATCATGAATTTAGCAATTGGCAGCGACCACGCTGGTTTTGAAACAAAACAAATTCTTGTTGAATATTTGAAAAGCAAAGGACACACAGTAACCGATTTTGGCACAAACTCGCCTGAAAGCATGGATTACCCTGATGTCGCACACCCGCTTGCCGAGGCTGTTGAGCAAGGCAAATTCGATTTGGGAATCACCCTTTGTGGCAGTGGCAATGGCATCAACATAACAGCCAACAAGCATCAAGGCATACGCTCAGCACTTTGCTGGACAACTGATATTGCCGCACTTGCACGCCAGCACAACAACGCCAACATCTGCGCTATTCCAGCGCGCTTTATATCAGTCGATTTGGCAAAACAGATAGTTGACACATTCTTAACCACAGGATTTGAAGGCGGTCGCCATCAGCGTCGCATCGATAAAATACCAGTTAAGTAGAATTTTTGAATCAGGAGTTGGGAATTGTCGTAAGCCGACCTCTGAAATCAGTTGTCTTAATGATAGAGATAAGTAACATAACGAAAATATTTGGCAGCCAGACAGCCCTTGATGATGTCAGTTTTACGATTGAAACAGGCAGCATTGTTGGATTTTTAGGACCAAATGGTGCAGGAAAATCGACATTGATGAAGATTATTACAGGACTGATTTCGCCCACAAACGGAAAAGTTTTGGTAAACGGAATTGATGTTACCGGAAATGCGGCAGAGGTGCACAAAATAATTGGCTATCTGCCTGAAAACAACCCTCTTTACCACGATATGTATGTAAAAGAATATCTGCAATTTACCGCAAATATTTACAACATCGGCAACGCAAAAAAAGCAGTGGAAGAGGTTATTGAACGCACAGGTCTTAGGGCTGAAAGCCATAAAAAAATCGGCACACTGTCAAAAGGCTACAAACAACGTGTCGGCATAGCGCAAGCCATAATCCACAATCCGCAGGTTCTAATCCTCGACGAACCAACAACAGGCCTCGACCCTAATCAAATTATCGAAATCAGAAACCTGATTGTCGGTTTGGGACGCGACAAAACCATAATGCTATCGACCCACATAATGCAAGAAGTGCAAGCTATTTGCAACCATATTGCCGTGCTCGATCACGGCAGGCTTGTTGCCAACGACGAGACACAACGTATTCAACAAAAAACAACTGACGGAAATCAGTTGGTAGAAGTTGAATTTAATTGTAAAATTGATGAACAACTATTGCGGCAAATTGCTAATATTGTAAGTGTAGAACCGCAAGGCGAAAATCGGTACCTTGTAGAGTCGGCTGCTGAATCCGATGCGCGACAAGATATTTTCAACTTTGCCGTTCAAAATAAAATTGTTGTACTGTCAATGCAAACACGAAAGCGAACAATTGAAGAAGTATTTCAAGAACTTACTAATAAATAGAGTGTT
This sequence comes from uncultured Bacteroidota bacterium, assembly GCA_937899145.1. Taxonomy (GTDB): domain Bacteria; phylum Bacteroidota; class Bacteroidia; order Bacteroidales; family SZUA-534; genus RUG13583. The sequence goes on along the minus strand of CALBPW010000556.1, from coordinate 745 downwards.
AACCTTTTGAAACTTACTACCATGTCAATTTTAGATTCAACAAACAAACCAAGCAACATACTTGAGTTATTCTCGTACGATTTAACAAAATTTTTTGCCGACAACGACTATACCGAGCTTCAAAGCAAAGATATTGAAGATGTGTTTATGGTTGAGTTTGAAAAACGATTCCCCTACGTTGAACTTGGACTTTTTGAGCGGGTTGTTTTCCGCATGTTTAACAATAAGACAAACATAAACGGCAGTAATCACGTTAATGTTACAATGGTGGCAAACAATCGCTACGTAACAAAAGAAAGGTTACAAACAATATCCGACTCATTGTTTGATATTTACGGCTTTGACGACGATGGTAAAGGCGAATGGACAAACAACGACGACAAAGATTTTGCATCCAAAGATTTTGAGCGCCAATGGACACTTGGCGACGGCAAACTTGTTTATGCCATCAAACTTTCGTACACCGAAAACCGTGGCTTAGTACTGAAAATTTTCTTCTTCAACCGACTGATAGAATTGCTGAAAGATGCCGAAGAGCCATCTTATTATTGATGAAGGAAATACGCAGTGTAAAGCGGCAATAATCGAAGATGGGCAAATTGTAGAGCGCTGTACAATTGCCGACTCTTTTGATGCTCAATTGGCAGAATTTGTCGCAGGCAAGAATATTGCAGAAATCATAACCTCGAGCACGCGCCGGAGTGTAGTGAAACTGCCGGCAATGCTTGACGGAGTGCCGCATATA
>CALBPW010000555.1 GCA_937899145.1 uncultured Bacteroidota bacterium | reverse complement strand
CAATATTCAAAAGATCCAGATGAAACTTATGTAAGAAGTTTTTTAGGAAGAATGTTATTCTCTGGAGAAGAAGCACTAAAATATGTAAAAGTATTATCTGGAGGAGAAAAAGTGAAAAAACTGCGTATAAGATTTATCATAGCTGCTATGGCTTCTCTTTTTGTTGTGCTTTTGTCAGTTTTGTCATCTCCAAAATGGCCTTTATATTGTCCTCAACGCTAAGTTTGCGGAATACTGATGCTTCTTGCGCCAAATAACCAATGCCCAACTGTGCCCGTTTGTAAATCGGGTCTTTTGTAACGTTGATGTCGTCAATGTAGATATTTCCGCCATTGGGAGTTATCAGGCCTGTAATCATGTAGAACGATGTGGTTTTGCCGGCGCCATTCGGTCCGAGCAGTCCCACAATTTCGCCTTTTGATGCGTGAAACGACACATCTTTAACCACGGTGCGGTTTCCGTAGCGCTTCACTAAATGTTCTGCAATAAGTTCCATCTCTGAATTGTACTATTTTGCAAAAATAGGTTTCTTTTGATTGTTGGCAAAAAATAGAATCGGTATTGGAAAAAAAACTAAAATTGTGTTCTGCAAAATCGAAAATCTAAATTTGAAATTTCAGTTTTTAACTAAAATGAAACCTCTTCAACCTGACCGGCACCAACTTATCGAACTTGCCAATACGCGTATGCCATACGGCCGCTACGAAGGTCGGTTGCTTGTTGAACTGCCCGAACCGTATCTTGTTTGGTACGAGCAAAAAGGTTTCCCCAATGGCAAACTTGGCAATCAGCTACGCCTTATGTGCGAGATTAAAGTTAATGGTCTTGAAAAACTTATTTGGCCGTTGGTGAAGAAGTGATTATTGTTTATTTTTACCAATCAAAATTTAAATCTCATTTATTATGATAAAATGTGCAAAAGAGATGCGCGCCGCAGCGGCTGACGCACTCAGCGGAAAGTGGGGGAACGCAGTGCTTGCCACGTTGGTTTATATTGCAATAGTAATAGTTGCAAGTTTTTGCGGCCCATTGTCGTTAATAGTTTCTATAGGCAGTGTTATTTTAGGAGCAGGATTACAAGTCGCTTTGCTTCAAATGGTTCGTACAGGAAATGCGGTAAAAACAGTTTGCATATTCGATTTTTTCAAAGAGTCGCGCCTTTGGGTGACAATGCTTCTGGTATTTGTTTACACTTTTTTGTGGGCACTATTATTTATTATCCCCGGGATAATCAAAGGATTATCTTATGCATTGACACCATACATTTTAAACGATAATCCTGATTTAGAGAATAATGCAGCCATCGAACTTAGTATGGCAATGATGGACGGACATAAGTGGGATTTGTTCTGTTTACAGTTGTCGTTCATAGGTTGGGCAATACTTTGCAGTTTTACGTTAGGTGTCGGAATCTTATGGCTTGAACCTTATTTATTAACCTCTTATGCTGAATTTTACGAAGATGTTAAAGCGGAATATAACGAACGGAAATTAACTTCCGCAAGTGCAGAATAATACAAGATGAAAAGGTGGCGGCTTTATAGAGTCGCCATCTTTTTTGCAATTTAATCTATAAAAAACATCAACTATCAGTTTGCAAATCTTATTAGTTTTGCACAAAAGTTTTTCGAAGATGAAAGTAGAAGTAGCGCCATCGCTTTTGGCTGCCGATTTTGGCAGTTTGGCAACCGATATTGAGAAAATTAATCGCAGTGCGGCCACATATTTGCACGTCGATATTATGG
>CALBPW010000554.1 GCA_937899145.1 uncultured Bacteroidota bacterium | reverse complement strand
ATGGGCGCCAAGCGACAATGTTTCGCCTTCTTTGACTATCTGCACACGTCCTGTGAAACTGCAATCAAAAAATTGAGGAAGAAATGCAGCAGCCTTTGCCGAGCAAACAATTCTGCAATCAGCAAAAGTTTTCATCACCCAACCGATATTGGCGGCATGGTCAGGCTCAAGATGATGTACAATAAGATAATCGGGCTGACGGCCATTAAGAACTGTTAAAAGTTTTTCTTGCCACTCGGCACTTTTACGAATATCAATAGTATCGGTTATAGCAATTTTTTCATCTTCAATAAGATATGAATTATAAGCCATACCTTCTGGCACAATATACTGATTTTCAAACAAATCCAAATCAGTATCGTCGCAACCAATATAATGGATTGCAGAATTGTCTGTAATTTTCATATTATCAATTATTTATAGATTTAAAGAAATTAATTTTCGAGTTTTTAAAGATATAATCTTGAAGTCAAACCATAAATATAAAAATTTCTTTTAAAGAAAAAAGGGCTTTCATATCACAAAAAATAGCGATTTAAGCACCTAAAAATCCCCATTTTTAGGGATTGTGAAATTTACTGCCGAATCTAATTTTGCAAATACATATTATTAATTATGAATCTAAAATCTTAATCACGTTCATTTTTCATAAAAACGCGGGCTCGAAGCAAAATAAGTTTCGGGCCCTTTCTTTCCTATCAAGAAAAAATCCGCTACAATCAAACATTGCAACGGATTTTTGATAAACATTTCAAGCATTACGCTCGCAATAATTACTCTTTACGCCCTATTTGTTGAATTTGGTTTTAATCAGATATTCGGCAATTTGCACGGCATTTAATGCAGCACCTTTGCGAATTTGGTCGCCAACACACCAGAAAGTGATGCCATTTGGATTAGCAAGATCCGCACGAATACGACCAACCGACACATTATCTTGTCCGGCAACAAATAGTGGCATCGGGTACTCCTTATTTGCAGGATTGTCAGCCACTGTTACGCCTGCAGCTTTGGCACAGGCTGCGCGGAAATCGGCCGGCGAAACAGGTTGTTCGGTTTCAGCCCAAACAGCCTCAGAGTGGGCACGCATAACAGGAACTCGAACGCACATTGCGCTAACTTCGATGTCTGAGTGCATAATTTTCTTGGTTTCGTTGTACATTTTCATCTCCTCTTTGGTGTAATCATTATCAGTGAAAACATCGATATGAGGAATTACATTGTAAAGCAATTGCGATGAAAATTTATTGACAGTCAACTCCTTACCTGCTGCATAATCACGAATTTGCTGATCAAGCTCCGCCATACCCATTGCACCGGCGCCACTTGCACTTTGGTAGCTTGCAACATGCACGCGCCTAATGTGCGAAAGTTGCTCTAAAGCCTTGAGCACCACTACCATAATAATGGTTGTGCAGTTAGGATTCGCAATCACATTGCGAGGCGCTTTTAGCGCATCTTCAGGGTTAACCTCAGGCACAACCAATGGCACATCAGTATCCATACGGAAGGCACTTGAGTTGTCAATCATTATGCAGCCGTATTTTGTAATCGTTTTCTCGTACTCTTTCGATGTACTTGCACCTGCCGATGTCAAAGCAATGTCAATATCTTTGAAATCATCGTTGTGTTTCAGCTCTTTAACCACGATTTTCTTACCCTTAAACTCGTAAGAAGTTCCCGCACTGCGCGCTGAACCAAACAGCACTAATTCATCAATAGGAAGATTACGTTCATTCAAAATCTTCAAAAATTCTTGGCCAACAGCTCCGCTGGCACCAACTACGGCTATCTTCATAGTCAAAATCTATTTTATTGTTATAAGCTTTATTTTCTATCTTTATACCGATAATATTGAGACGATAAAATTATAAATTATTTATTATCAAGACAATACATATCAATTTCCATTTTTTAAATAAAACATACAAAGATGAACAAAAATATTTCTATCTGCTTACTTTGTTTCACATTATTTTTGTTGACGAAAAATTCGCACGCACTTAATTATAATCTATTAGAAATCAATCAATTGCCAATTGACACCATTTTTACGGACGATTTCTCAACTGAAGATTTAAATAGATGGAACAATACAAACGATTGGACTATTGCTGACAGCTTACTCAAACACAATTTATCAAATACCGAAGGAACAAGTCTTATTTATAATCACCTGACTGACAGTCTTTTCTATTTAGGAACAACAACTTGGCGAATCAGTTTAAAAAGTGATTTTGATGCTTCGTCATCAAACAAATTTTGGTATTGGCTAATGGCTTCCGACAGTTTGTTATCCACTTCGAAAACAAATGGTTACGCCATTGGTGTTTGCATTTCAGGGACGGCGAAAAATGTATCACTTTACAGAATAGAGGGCAGCAAAAAAACAGCACTTTGCACATTAGATTATGAGTGGCAGAAAAATACATGGGTTGATTTAATTATAGAACGCCAACCAAAAGGAATTTGGCAAGTTGAATGCAGACCAACAACAGGCGGCACGATTGTGTCTGACTCGTTTTCTGACAACGCTTATAATGATTTTTCACATCACGGACTATACTTTACTTACTCAAAAACGCGCGCGGGGCTACTATATGCCGACAATATAAGCATTACACGACAATTGGCGCCAATTAATCTAATAAGATCGGAAGAGCGTCGTGTAGGGAAAGAGTGTAGATCTCGGTGGTCG
>CALBPW010000553.1 GCA_937899145.1 uncultured Bacteroidota bacterium | reverse complement strand
ATTTGAAAAGAATTGGCTCGACTCGCACAAAGACATCTCGTTAAGTGCCGATCTGCGCAATTATTCAGGATTGCAATATGCCGAGGATAATATTTTTGGCTGTTTTGCCGACGCATTGCCCGACCGTTGGGGCAGAACACTTATAAAACGCCGCGAACTTATTGAGGCTCAGGAAGAAAATCGTGCTGTAAAAAATCTTTCTCATTACGATTTTCTTGTGGGTGTCGATGATTTTTCGAGGATGGGCGCTTTTCGTTTTTGCGAAAAACAAGGCGGCGAATTTATCAACAGTTCCACAAAATTTCAAATTCCGCCTATTACCTCGCTGCGCGAACTACTCCACGCCGCCGACGAAATCGAAAAATCTGAAAATCTTTCACAACTCCCTGATAAAAAGTGGATTGCGCAATTAATCAAACCCGGAACATCGCTCGGCGGCGCGCGTCCAAAGGCTTGCGTTGTTGACAAAAAAGGCAATCTTACGGTTGCAAAATTTCCCTCCCGAAACGATGATTACGACGTGGGGCTGTGGGAGCATTTTTGCTGTCTTTTGGCAAAAAAAGCCGGAATCACTGTGGCAGAAACGCGGGCAATCGACACAGGACAAAAATATCATACCTTGCTTTCGAAACGTTTCGACAGAGATAGCGGGCAACGACGGATACATTTTGCATCGTCGCTCACGATGCTTGGCTTAAAGGACGGCGACGGCAGTAGAACGGGCAAAGGCTATTTGGATATTGTGGATTTTATACTTCAAAATGGCGGCAATGTAACGACAGATTTGGAGCAGCTATTTGCGCGTGTGGCGTTTAATATTTGCGTCGGCAATTGCGACGACCATTTCAGGAACCACGGTTTTCTTCTCACTAAAAACGGCTGGCAACTTTCGCCCGCCTACGACCTCAATCCGTCCCTCTCATATGACCACGCAATAATGATAACAGAAAACAGCAATCATTCTGATTTACAGACGCTTTACAATAATTGCGAATCGTATATGCTCGAACCGGCAAAGGCAAAAGAAATCATTCAACGAGTATGCGATGCCGTTTCCGATTGGCAACATTTGGCGACAAGATTGCAGATTTCAAAGGCTGAAACGGAGATGTTTGGAAAGAGGTTTGAAGAAGGGGTGAGGGGTTTTGTAATATAAAATATGATATATGTTACCGATTGATAATGTAAATTATATTTTATGTTAATAGATATGCAAACTATGAATTGGCAGGTTTTTCGGAAGATGAAAAACTACAATATCAAAACGGTGAAGAGTGTGTTGGGATAATTTCAGGATTGAAAAATAGGCAAATGTGCAACCATAGGTGGAAATTCTGAAGGAATTGTAAACGCGTGAGGGCAAAAACGCCCCCACACTGTTTTGTGCAAATTGTTAAAAATATGTGAGTTGCAGAGACGCGGTGCGCCACGTTTGCTGAGACGCACTACCGTGTTTCTCTACCATTTGTGCGTTTGTGGCCGCCTTTTGTGTTGAAGGTTGCGTAACGCTGTCGGTTAATTTACGCACAAGCAGGCGGAAAACTCTTGGGTTGCGGATAGGGTTTCGCTCAACAATATCGCCCATTAATGTCTTTTGATAGAGAGAATTAAGCCATTCACGCTTATCGTTTTTGTCAAAAATCTCAGCAAACTCATAAAACTACCCACAGAAATTGAGTTGCCAATTCCGACAAAAAAGGCGCCCCGGTTTCCCGGAGAGCCTCCCTACTATTAACATTTAAAACACTACTATTACTTCAAATTTATTCGCCGCGCATACTGGCGCGTTTGCGTTCGGTTTCGTCGAGGATTATTTTACGTAAACGCAAACTATGCGGAGTTATTTCAACATACTCATCTTTTTGTATGTACTCAAGAGCCTCTTCAAGCGAGAATTTCACGGCCGGCGCAATGCTGACTTTTTCGTCGGAGCCCGAAGCGCGCATATTTGTCAGTTTCTTTGTCTTGGTAACATTTATCACAATGTCGCCCGGGCGGGTGCTTTCGCCAATAACTTGACCCGCGTAAACTTCCTCCATTGGTTCGATAAAGAAAGTGCCACGGTCTTGTAACTTATTGATTGCGTATGCGATGCTTATACCGCTTTCCATCACAATCAGCGAGCCGTTGACGCGTTTTTCAATTTCGCCCTTGTAAGGTTCAAAATCGATAAAGCGGTGTGCCACAACAGCCTCGCCGGCAGTGGCTGTCATCATATTGCTTGATAAGCCGATGATTCCGCGCGATGGTATTTTGAAATCTAAGTGGATGCGGTCGCCTTTACGGTCCATGCTCAGCAGTTCACCCTTGCGGCGGGTTACCATCTCAATGGCTTTGCCCGAGCAGTCTTCGGGCAAATCGATGGTAAGTTCTTCAATCGGCTCGCATTTTTCGCCATCGATGGTTTTTATAATCACTTGTGGCTGACCCACTTGCAATTCGTATCCCTCGCGGCGCATTGTTTCGATAAGTATTGATAAATGCAGAACGCCACGACCGTAAACGGTGAACGAGTCGGCAGAGTCGGTTGGCTCAACGCGCAAAGCGAGATTTTTCTCAAGTTCCTTTTCCAAGCGCTCTTTTAGGTGGCGCGAGGTTACAAACTTTCCGTCTTTTCCGAAGAAAGGTGAGTTGTTGATTGTGAACAACATACTCATTGTCGGCTCGTCGATGGCGATTGGTGGCAGAGGTTCAGGATTTTCGTTGTCGGCAATGGTGTCGCCAATTTCAAACCCGTCGATGCCCATAACAGCGCAAATGTCGCCAGCCTCAACTTGGTCAACCTTCACTTTTCCCATTCCCTCAAACAAGTACAACTCTTTGATGCGCGATTTTACAATTGAGCCGTCGCGTTTGCAAAGGCTGATTTGCTCGCCCGATTTTATTGTACCACGGTGCACGCGGCCAACGGCAATCCGTCCAACATACGATGAGTAGTCGAGCGAAGTGATGAGCATTTGTAGCGAGCCTTCCTCGGTTTCCGGTTCGGGAATATATTTCAGAATTGCGTCAAGCAATGGATAGAGGTCGGTTGATGTTTTTTTGAGGTCGTTTGTCATCCACCCGTTTTTTGCTGAGCCATAAACAACAGGGAAATCAAGTTGGTCTTCGTTGGCATCGAGTTGGAACATCAACTCAAAAACCTGCTCGTACACCTCATCGGGGCGACAGTTTTGCTTGTCCACTTTGTTGATAACAACAATTGGTTTTAAGCCGATTTGAAGGGCTTTTTGAAGCACAAAGCGTGTTTGCGGCATCGGGCCTTCAAAGGCGTCGACAAGTAGCAGAACGCCATCGGCCATATTGAGCACACGCTCAACCTCGCCGCCAAAATCGGAGTGTCCCGGGGTGTCAATAATATTGATTTTAACATCTTTGTATTTGACTGAAACATTCTTCGACAAAATGGTTATGCCACGTTCGCGTTCAAGGTCGTTGTTGTCGAGGATAAGTTCGCCGGGTTTTTCGTGGTCTTTGAAAAGTTTGGTTTGCACAAGTATTTTGTCAACCAAGGTTGTTTTGCCGTGGTCAACGTGCGCAATAATGGCGATGTTTCTAATTCCTTTCATTTCAGCCAATTTTTTCGGGGTGCAAAGGTAAAAATTATTTGCAATTGACGCTCATCCTTATCAAAAAAAATTAAAATTTCCGCAATTTTCAGAAAAACAGAGCAATATAATTACTCTGAGCATGATTTTTTGGATTCAAATGTTGAGATAGAAACCGAAAAAAGAGAACATTGGCAATAAGAAAGTGCGGATATGATAGTGATTACTTTATTTCATACACCCCAAAAAAGGCGAATAATTTCGTCTTGTGGGGTCGTAGGAATTACCTTTTAAGGAAAGACAAAAACTCACCTACAGATAGTGAGTACTTACTATTTGACGTCCTGATTTCATCAATGAAATTTCCTGCATTTAACAATGTCAGAACAAGCAGTAAACGCTGATTTTCAATATGTTAATCAACTCATTTTTTGTTGATTCTCAAATCTATAAATAACCCTTTTTATTCCATTCTCACAGATCGGAAGAGCGTCGTGTAGGGAAAGAGTGTAGATCTCGGT
>CALBPW010000552.1 GCA_937899145.1 uncultured Bacteroidota bacterium | reverse complement strand
AATTACAGGACCAAGTGCCAACATACCGTCAGCCGATAGTTTTTGGAATGTTATCTTCTTCATAAAACTATCGATGTTGACTCCGCTGTAGGCGCGGGCATAGCCGTTGGTGGGCAGCGTGTGGTTGGTGCCCGACGCGTAATCGCCCGCGCTCTCGCACGAGTAGTAGCCCATAAACACCGAGCCCGCCTGACGCACGCGCTGCGCCCAGTCGTCGGGGGTGCTCACCGACAGAATAAGGTGTTCTGGAGCGTATGCGTTCACAAAATCCATTGCCGTGTCAATGTCGTTGAAGCAGACAAACCGCGAGTTGGCCAGCGCCTTCTGCGCGAACTCACGGCGCGGCAGTTCCTCAAGTTGCCGTTGTGTCTCCTGCCAAACGTCCTCAATCTTGTGCTGCGAGAGCGACACCAGAACCACCTGACTGTCAGGGCCGTGCTCGGCTTGCGACAGAAGGTCGGCGGCAGCGAACTGCACAGGCGTTTGGTCGTCAACTACCACCAGCACCTCCGATGGTCCGGCCGGCATATCAATAGCCACACCCATCGACTGTACAAGCTGTTTGGCGCACATCACATATTGGTTGCCCGGACCAAAAATCTTGTCAACCTGCGGAATGGTCTCCGTGCCAAATGCCATTGCGGCAATTGCCTGTGAACCACCAACTTTGAATACGCGCCTAACACCCGTCAGCCTTGCGGCGAACAAAATGGCGGGATTGATTTTGCCCTCTTTGTTGGGCGGAGTGCATAGCACAACCTCGTTGCAACCGGCTATTTGAGCAGGCACAGCAAGCATCAGTACGGTTGAAAAAAGAGGAGCGGAGCCGCCCGGAACGTACAATCCAACACGATTGATGGCAACGGCTTTTTGCCAACAACTCACTCCTTTGATTGTTTCCACTTCAACCTGTTTTGGAAGTTGAGCCTGATGAAATTTTGCGATATTTTCTTTTGCTATTCTGATGGCATTTTTCAGATTATCAGATAATTTGGACTCTGCCTCGTCAAATTCGGCATCGCTTACAACCCAACTGTCTGGAATAACTTTGTCGAATTTGAGTGTCAACTCGCGCAGTGCCTCGTCGCCACGCTGACGCACCTGCTCAAGCACATCGCTTACCATTGGTATAAGGCTTTGACGGTCAATCAGCGGCCGCGCCACAATATCCTTCCATACAATTCGTTCAGGATTGATTATTATGTTCATTTTGTGAGTTTTAAGTTGTACAATATGGTGTTGGGTGTTAGTTAATTACGAATTTTGACTTCCGACCACCGACTGAAGTCTGTTGTCAGAAGTCCGTTGTCAAAACGGTTCACCAATTCACCCTCACCGTTAATAAATCATTTTCTCAATCGGCATTACCAGAATACCTTCAGCACCAAGGTTTTTCAACTTTCCGATTATTTCCCAAAAGTGTTTTTCCTCAATCACCGATGCCATCGACGACCAGCCATCGGTTTCCAATTTGGTGATAGTGGGGGCTTTGATGCCAGGCAGCAGCTCACTTGCGGCGGCAATCTTATCGTTCGGAATGTTCAGCACGATGTATTTCTTGCCTTCAGCATTTTTGTACGAGTCGAAGCGGAAGAGCAACTCGTTCAGAATATCGCGTTTTTCGGCGGCAAGTTTTTTATTGCCAATCAAGATGGCTTCTGATTTCATCACCACTTCAACTTCTTTCAGGTTGTTGCTCACCAGCGTGCTTCCCGAACTTACGATGTCGAAAATGCTGTCGGCCAGCCCGATGCCCGGAGCAATCTCAACCGAGCCGGTTATTACGTGTATGTCGGCTTTGATGTTGTTTTTATCGAGGAAACTGCGCAAAATGGCAGGGTACGAGGTTGCTATTTTTTTGCCATTAAACCATTCAAGTCCCTTATAATCAATTTCTTTTGGGATAGCCAACGATAGCCGGCACTTGCTAAAATCGAGCCGTTTGATGATGTCGGCCTCTTCGGCACGTTCAACAAACTCGTTCTCACCAACAATGCCCACATCAGCAATGCCACTTGCTACAGCCTGCGGAATGTCATCGTCGCGCAGATAAAGAATCTCAACGGGGAAGTTCTTGGCAGGCACTAACAGTGTGCGCTTGCCCGATTCAATCTTGATGCTCGACTCGGCAAGCATTGTCATTGTCTCTTCAAAAAGTCGGCCTTTGGCCTGTACTGCAATTCTTAGTAACATATCAAAATTTTATTAGTAACAAGTTATATAAAAAAAGCCCGCATTTCTGCGAGCTTTGTAATATCATCAGTTTACATACAATCACCCGTTCAATGCTTTTAGATTGAATTTAAGCAATGGTGGTGATGGTGATGTAACATTATCATTCTTTTTTTTAACGAGCGCAAAATTAATCATTTAAATCAAATATCCAATATCTAATCTTTTAAATCTGACAATCAAAATGTAACTATCTAATATACTGCAAATTAAAACCAAAACTAAAATAGAAATATCCTTGCCGAACATACGTATCATTGCCAACTACAGCGCTAAGAGGTCCGAATGGTGTTTTTACAAGTAATCCACCGCCGTAACCAATTGATTTATAATTTATTTTCCCTTCAATAATATCATTATATAAGCTAAACGATGCCATAGCATTTGCTTTGGCAACTACATTAATCATTTTCCAAATATTTTGCCGCACTTCAAAACCGGTGCTAACATAATTATTATTGCATAAATGATTGATTCTCATACCTATAAAAGGTGATTGACTATATCGAATACTATATTTGTAACCACCGGTGTAAAATTTATCACCATTTGCAATATCATCTGTCGATAGTCCAAAGTTTGCCATCGGAATCATTGTTGTGCGCCAACGTTGTATAGTAAATGGGTGCTCGTAATTGGCACTTATTTTGATGTATTTCAAATGTTTAACTACACTATCACTTTGTTCGTATGGCGAAATTTTGGTTTTAGCATCGGCTACAAATTTTGCCTCAATATTCCATTTGACTCCATGTTCGGGATAAATATTATCATCTAACGAATTCTTTTTCAATGTCAAACAAAAGCCTACGTTGCGCTCGCGCTCTTTGCCAAAATCTGAATTTGTCTTAAATGTGTTTGCATCAGGTTTCAGCACAAACCGTTCAGCATAGGCCGATGCTGTAGCAATTGTGTGCCGTCCAAGTATCTTATTGATTGATACAAAATTAGCCTTAAAATGATTGTAATACATCTCGCCAAAATGTCGGCTTTTGTCGAAGAGTAATTTATGGTCTAAATAGCACTCTAATTCTGACGAAATTGACAGCGAATTATCAGCTATCAAACTACGCTCAATTTGCGCTTGTACCCCCGGATATTGATTGATCAAAGCAAAAATTGACGCGTGATAACGCTTGTTCCAAAGGTTGTAATGGTCGTATTTTAAGGTGAAAGCCAAATTATATTCATTGTCGTAAAAGCCACCAATACTAAGCCGCGCATTGCCTTTTTCTTTTATATCGAGGGTAAGAAGAATTTTCCCATTGTCGATTGTTGTAATCTGGTAATTTATTGATTCATAGAATAATGTGGCATATAATTCTGAAATTACATTTTCTATCATCGGCACAGTAACATATTGTCCTGATTTTAAATTTATAATATCATTTACAAATTCGCTACTTGTATTCCGAATACCTCTAACTGCCACGCTGTCAATGCGTAACGAATCGTAGCGGACGAGAGGAGCGGGGCGTTCGTGTTTGCTGATGGCATTATAACGTTATTTGCGGCGTTTGTCCACAGCAAAACCTCCCCCGGAGGAATCCGGAGGAGGCCTTGATCATCTCATGCCCTGTTCGTATGGAATGCCCTCCGCCTTGGGC
>CALBPW010000551.1 GCA_937899145.1 uncultured Bacteroidota bacterium | reverse complement strand
TTGCATGTGTTAGGCACGCCGCCAGCGTTCATCCTGAGCCAGGATCAAACTCTCATGTTGAATGATAGTTTTGTGTGCGATCTTTGTAAAAGCATCAGCAATCACGCTTGCGTGAATTGCTGTATGATTTTCAAAGATCATAGGCGGGGCTGAGGTCAATGAAATAAGCCGAAGGCTTATGAATTGGCATCTGCACCGCGCACACGAAACGAATTGTTTGTTCCTCGCCAGTGTTATCTGGCTTTCCGGATCTGTCCCGTCTCTCGACGAGATCAGATTTAGGTTCGTGATTTGACTATGTCAAATTGTTCTCTGAATTTTCTTTCGCTCTGACCCTCAGAGGGGAATCAGAACGTTTGCACGATATTGGCATTGTGTCGCTTGCAGGGCGGTTAGTGCTAAATCAACTTAAAAAGCACAACATCAACCCTGAAAGTGAGTTTAAAACCATCTATCGCAAGGCGAAACCAATTGATATTGAAAAATGGAAAGAAGCCATCGCTCTTGAGAAAAACACAATGATCGAGTCGCGGCAAATAGCAGCCGACCTTAAGCTGAATATGAAAATCGGCGATGTTGAGTATCAAGGCGATAAAACAAAAGCCATCTTCTACTACATAGCCGATGACCGTGTCGATTTCCGTCAATTGATAAAAATTTTGGCGGACCGCTTCCATATCCGCATCGAAATGAAACAGATAGGAGCAAGGCAAGAGGCCGGCCGCATTGGTGGCATTGGCTCTTGCGGGCGTCAGTTGTGCTGCTCAACTTGGATGAGCAACTTCGTGTCGGTAACCACTACGGCAGCGCGGTATCAAGAACTGTCGCTCAATCCGCAAAAACTTGCAGGCCAGTGCTGTAAACTGAAATGTTGCCTAAATTACGAGGTTGACGCTTACATCGATGAACGTAAAGATTTCCCTTCTTCTGAGGTGGCGATTATTACGACCAACGGCAAAGCATTCCATCAAAAAACCGATGTTTTCCGACGCCTGATGTGGTACACCATTGGCGATGCTAACAGCTTGGATATGATTCCGATACCCGTCGAAAAAGTAAAAGAGTATCTGGAGGCAAACAAGCGTGGCGAAAAAGTGGAACTTGATGTAGCCGCCGAAACCGAATCGAACCAAGAGAAAGAAATAGATTTTTCGCAAGTTGTCGGACAAGACAGCCTTACACGCTTCGACAACACAAAGCGTAAAAAGAAAAAGAAAAAACAAAATCGTCAAGGTCGCGACAATAACAACTGGCGAAACAATAGAGCAAATAATGAAAACAATCAGGACAATAGCGTTGATTAGCAGTGTGTTAGCTGTTTTGGCATCGTGCGACAATCGCTTATATTTTGAGCAGAATTACACAATGCGCGGCGAGGAGTGGCATCGCGACAGCTTGCTCAAATTTGATGTGCCGGTAACCGACACTCTGCAATCGTATAACATATTGTTTAACAATCGTATAACAGGCCAATATCCGTATAGCAACATGTATTTGTTCATCACTGTCGCCGCTCCCGACAAATCACACCAAATGGACACGCTTGAGTGCATCTTAGCCGACCAACGGGGAAAGTGGCTTGGCAGCGGCTTTGGCAATGTCTGGACAAACAATGTGTATTACAAGCGCAATGTGAGATTCCCCAACTCAGGCAATTACACATTTTATATTGAACAAGCAATGCGTGTCGAAAATTTGCCGCATGTGCTGAGTGCAGGATTAAGGGTTGAGAAAGTTGAAAGGTGAGAAGACTGGAGTGAGGAGCTTAAAGGAATTGAATTTTATCGGTTAATCTGTTGTCCGGGGTCTGTTATCTAAATAAAAAATAAGAAAGTGGGAAAAGGGAAACTTGCAAAGTTCAGAGAAAACGAAACGTTTGAAAATGTTTTTCAGCCGGAGGTGACTGATTTTTTGAATTATACCCATCCTTTAAAAGGACATTGGCACGACAGCGTTTTTAAAAACGAAAACCCGATAGTGCTTGAGCTTGGCTGTGGCAAGGGCGAGTACACAGTTGGTATGGCGCGCATGTTTCCCGATAAGAATTTCATTGGGGTTGACATCAAAGGAGCCCGCATTTGGACGGGAGCAAAATCGTCGAATATTGAACAGATGCGCAATGTGGCCTTTTTGCGCACGCGTATTGAGCTGATTGGCAGTTTTTTTGCGAAAGATGAAGTTGGTGAAATCTGGATAACCTTTCCCGACCCACAAATGAAGAAACGCCGTGCGAAAAAGCGCCTCACATCGGGTGCTTTTCTGTCGATGTATCAGCATTTGCTTGCCGATGGCGGCAGCATCAACTTAAAAACCGACAGCCGCTTTCTCTACCGTTACACTTGCGCAGTTGCCGAGCAAAACAATTTGCCGGTTTTGCGCAACACAGCCGATTTGTATTCTGAATCTTGGCTCGACGATGTGCTTAGCATAAAAACCTACTACGAGCAACTCCATATCGATGATGGCAATACCATTCATTATCTGAAGTTTAGCTTGCCACACAATACCAAACTAATTGAACCCGAATTTGACGAAGAGGTATAAAAACCTCGCTTTTATACTATGGTCTTCTTATTATCAGCTTTTTGTGCTTGAGTTTACCAAAACTCGCAAGTTTGTGAGTTGTGGTTGTTTTCGAACAAATAGCATAGTTCCGACGCACATCGGAATAAAAAAACGGCTCATTTTAATTGGTTTTTAGGCGAATTTTTCCAATTGCTTTGTTTTATTGCCTATAAGCCTAACACCTAATCAAAATCAACCTACGCTACCTTCCAAGCTCACTTGCAGCAGTTTTTGCGCTTCAACGGCAAATTCCATCGGGAGGGTATTGAGCACCTCTTTGGCATAGCCGTTGACAATCAGGCCGACAGCGTCTTCGGTTGAAATTCCGCGTTGGTTGCAGTAGAAAATCTGGTCTTCGCCAATTTTTGATGTTGTGGCTTCGTGTTCCATAATGGCGGTGTTGTTGTGGCAATCGACGTATGGGAATGTGTGGGCGCCGCAGCGGTCGCCAAGCAGCAGCGAGTCGCATTGTGAAAAGTTGCGTGCGCCATCGGCATTAGCTGATATTTTTACAAGTCCGCGGTAGCTGTTCTGGCTCTGTCCTGCCGATATGCCTTTCGACACTATGCGGCTGTTGGTGTTACGTCCGATGTGTATCATTTTTGTGCCAGTGTCGGCTTGTTGGTAGTTGTTGGTTACGGCGACTGAGTAAAATTCTGACGATGAGCCGTCGCCAAGCAAGACGGTGCTGGGGTATTTCCATGTGATGGCGGAGCCTGTTTCAACTTGGCTCCACGATAGTTTGGCGTTTACGCCTTTGCAAAGTCCGCGTTTGGTTACAAAGTTATAGATGCCGCCTTTACCGTCTTTGTCGCCCGGATACCAGTTTTGAACGGTTGAGTATTTCACTTCGGCATTGTTCATCACCACAATCTCGACAATGGCGGCGTGCAGCTGGTTCTCGTCGCGGCGCGGGGCGGTGCAGCCTTCAAGATAGCTGACGTAGCTGTCGTCGTCGCAAACAATCAGTGTGCGCTCAAACTGTCCGGTTTTGGCGGCGTTGATGCGGAAGTAGGTGCTGAGTTCCATCGGGCAGCGCACGCCCTTCGGAATGTAGCAGAAGGAGCCGTCGCTGAAGACGGCGGAGTTGAGGGCGGCAAAATAGTTGTCGGTGGGAGGAACTACGGTGCCTAAATATTTGCGGACAAGGTCGGGGTGATTGCGGACGGCCTCGCTAAATGAGCAAAAGATGATGCCACGCTCGGCAAGTGCGTCTTTGTATGTGGTTTTTACTGACACACTGTCCATTACAGCGTCGAAAGCCACGCCCGAGAGTGCTTTTTGCTCATCGAGCGGAATGCCGAGTTTATCGAAGGTTTTTTTGAGTTCGGGGTCTATTTCTTTGCTGTCGGGCTTTACGTTTTGTTTTGGTGCCGAATAGTAGATAATATCCTGATAATCAATTTCCGGAATGTTGAGATGTGCCCAAGTCGGCATTTTTTGTGTCAGCCAATGGCGGTAGGCTTTAAGTCGGAATTCGAGCAGCCAGTCGGGTTCACCTTTCTTGCTCGAAATCAGTCGGATAGTGTCTTCGTTAAGTCCTTTGCCAATGGTGTCGTGTTCAATGTCCGACACAAAGCCATATTTGTACTCGCTGTCGGTTACTTCGGAAATTATGTTGGTGTCCATGTTTTTCGAAACGTATCGATAATTTTTGGTGCAAAAGTATAGAAAAATTTGAACGCAAGATGAAAGTCGATGGACAAGGGATTTTGTCTTTAACCGATTTTTGCTCTAACCTATTTACACCAATTAAATCCCATTTAAATGCGGCAGAGACACCATATTCTGACATCTCTGCCACTGAATCAATATTTTAGCAAAATCACCTCACCACCACCCGTTTCACCTCATTCCCAGTTTTCACAATGTAAACACCTGCGCCGTTAACGTTGATTTCCGCGCGGACGCGATGAATAGCATCCCTGCAAACCATTTGTCCCATTGCGTTGTAAATGCGGATTTCATCTGTTGCGTTTTCTACAACAATGGTGTTGCCAACGGTGTAAATTGCTGGTTGTATGGCTGATTCATCGCCGATGGCGGTGGCGGCGCCGGCGGCAAAATAGGCGGTGAGCAGCAGGTTGTCTTCTACAACAAACTCGTAGGGGTTGTCTCTTGAGCCGTTGCTCCACTGCACAAAATGGTAGTTCTGGTAGGGCTTGGCAAGGCAGCTGACAACACTGCCGTAGCTGTAAACGCCACTGCCCGACACCATGCCCATATCGGCATTGTTCTGTACCAGAATAATATTGTACTGCATTGGCTCGAAAACGGCGGTGTATGTGGCGTCGGCTATCACACGCACGGTGCGCGGATTGTCGGTGCGGCCGTCGCTCCATTGGCTAAACAGGTAATGCTGATTGGCTGTAGCCTCGATGGTTGCCTGCGAGCCGCTTAGGTAAAGTCCGGCACCGCTCACCGTGCCACGCGCTGTGTCAGATGGCTGAGCATTGATGGTGTGCAGCTCAATGGGCGCAAACATGGCACTGATGCTTGTGTCGGCCTCAACAATATAGGTGCGCGGGTTGCTGCTGTTGCCATCGCTCCAGCCCTTGAAATAGCAGTTGGCGGCTGGTGAGGCCTGCAAAACCACTTCTGTTCCGTAATCGTATCTGCCAGAGCCGCTGACTGTTCCAATACTCGTATCTTTTGGCACAACATTCACATCATACAATCTGTCTTCAATAAAAGTTGCAGTTAAAACCGTGTCACTTGTAAGCAATAATTGACGGGGATTGTCAGTGTTGCCATCACTCCATTTATAAAATTTATAATCAGTATAAGCTGTTGCAGTTAGCGTGTTAGTTGTGTTATAGTTAAATGTCCCGCTACCCGACACACAGCCTCTTGCTGGATTGTTCGATAATAATGTAACCCTATATTGATTTATATCGAATTGCGCTTGAAACGCAACATCTCCTGTCATTGTCAGCGTACGCGGATTGGTAGTAACACCATCGCTCCATTGTGTGAAATAATAGCCATTATTAGCGATTGCACTGACAGTTATTGTCTCGCCATACTTAAAAATAGTTGTATTGTTCGAAGTATATCCCCTTGCATTATCGCTACTCGAAATGTTTGCGGTAACATATTTTTCAAAAAATGCTGTTAGTGTTGTGTCTTGTGTAACGGCAAGCGTACGTGGATTTTCTGTGTTACCGTCGCTCCAACAACTAAAAATGAAGCCGTTGATTCCAGTTGCTTCAATTATGGCGTTTGTATTACACGTAGGCTGTTGCCGAATGGTTACATTGCCCATAGACTTATCATCAGAATTGACTTTAAGTGTATAAGGAAATTCATTATCAATAAATGTTACAAAATCTTTCCAATAATTTGTTGATTTATATGTGTTAGCATTTCCACATGTTACAAAAACAGGAATGTTTTTGTCAACAGACTGGAATGTTTGTGAATTGATTATTGGCGGTGTTAAGCATTTTATATTCATTGACTTAATATTGTAACAATCTGTAAACGCACCATCTCCAATTGATGTCAATGAAATTGGAAGCACAATCGAAGTCAGCCCTGTACACCCATTGAACGCTCCGCCTCCAATGCTTTTCACTGTATGAGGAATTATGATTTCCGTCATATTAGTATGATAACGGAATGCATTTTCTGCAATACCGATCACTTTACACTTAGTATATGCATTAATGGCTATTTCTGCGGGAATCTCCACCTTACTGTTATTGCCTAAATAGCCTATAATTTCTGCCTCGTAAAGTTCATTGTTTGTTATGCGATATGCAAAATCGCCATCTAACTTTGCGCTCCAAAAAACAATAGGATAAGAAATAAAACCATTGTACCAATTCGAAGGTTTGCTGTCTATTTCCATAGCACAATAGACATTAAGAATGTCACCTTCGAACGCATAACTACCAATGCTTGTTACCGAGTTAGGAATAGTAACCGATGTAAGCCCAGTGCAACCTCTGAACGCATAATCGCCAATGCTTGTAACAGAGTTTGGAATGGTTACTGATGTCAGACCGCTGCAACCATAGAACGCATAATTGCCAATGCTTGTAACAGAGTTTGGAATGGTTACTGATGTAAGCCCAGTGCAATTGTAGAATGCACTGCCGCCAATGCTTGTAACCGAGTTTGGAATGGTTATAGATGTAAGACCACTGCAACCATAGAACGCATAATTGCCAATGCTTGTAACAGAGTTTGGAATGGTTA
>CALBPW010000550.1 GCA_937899145.1 uncultured Bacteroidota bacterium | reverse complement strand
GTGACTGGAGTTCAGACGTGTGCTCTTCCGATCTGTCAAGAGCCAACAGCATCGACATTAGTGCTACAAGTGTTTTTCCGCTGCCAACATCGCCTTGCAATAGCCGATTCATTTGTAAGCCAGTGTTGGTGTCGTGGCGGATTTCGCGCAAGACGCGTTTTTGTGCGTTTGTAAGGTCGAACGGAATGTGTTGATGGTAAAAAGTGTTGAAGTAGTCGCCAACTTTTTCAAACCGATGCCCACCATTGGCGCGGGCTCGTAAGCCTTTGAGCCGCAGTAGTTTAAGTTGTATGTAGAATAGTTCTTCAAATTTTAAGCGGAACTGTGCGCGTTGCAAATCTTGCTGATTACGAGGAAAATGAATGTCTTGCAGAGCCGTTTTTAGGTTTGGCAAATTCAGATTGTCAAGTATGTTTTTGGGTAGGGTTTCGGGGATAGTTGTATTCCTAAATTGCTCATACAGATTAAATTGCAGTTGATAAATCGACTTTGTTGTTATCTGTTTGTTTTTCATTTTTTCCGATGTGTTGTAGAGCGGTTGCAATACAAATTCGGCTTTCGATTGATGTTTGGCAACATCTTCAATCTCGGGGTGTACGATATTTATTTGGTGGTTAAATTCAGACGGCCGTCCAAAAACAACATATTCAGTATTGAGCCGCAGTTTTTCTTTTATCCATTTAATCCCTTGAAACCAAACAAGTTGGATAGTTGCAGTATCGTCGGCAAGCCATGCCACAAAACGCTGATGACGTCCTTCGCCAACAATTTCAATTTTTGTTATTCGGCCTTTTACTTGCACCAAACCCATATCTTCGTTCAGCGTGTTGATAGGATAGAAGCGAGTGCGGTCGAGGTAGCGATACGGAAAATAGTAGATAAGGTCGCCGTATGTTTTTATGCCGAGTTCATCGGCTAAAACCATCGCGCGTTGTGGTCCAACGCCTTTCAAGAATTTTATGTCTTCGTCAAAGATTGTCGGCATCTGTTTATGTTTGCTGTCAAAAATGAGAATTTTTTGCGGTTATGCAAAAAGAAAGTTGTGAATGGGGAGAGTCAATGAGGCGGTCCTAATTGTAGAAATGTGTTTAGCGTTTGGAAAATAGACAGGCGAAAAACTTTTTTTCGATTTCAGAGCCGGCCATAACAATTATTTTTAAATTCGTGCTTTCTTAAAAACTATATATTGTGAAATACACACGTTTT
>CALBPW010000549.1 GCA_937899145.1 uncultured Bacteroidota bacterium | reverse complement strand
ATATAAAGCTTATCCGTATAAAGAATTTTTCTCACAGGTTGAGCAGAATCTTAAACAAACAATATAATAAATGTAAATATACGTCTTTTATTGTATATTTTTTGTTTTATTTATTGTAAAATATTTATATACGCAATTAACAGAGATATAAAAATAATGAGAGATAGCAGAAGTTATAGAAGGATAAGAAGAGTCAAATCCCCAAAACGTCCAGATAGCCCTTATGAAGATTACAGAGCCGGAAGATCGAGAAAATCACATTTTTCATTAAAAAAAATAATGGCAGTAATGATTGTACTTTTATGCATTATTTTTGTTTTTAATTTATTTATCAACAAAAGCGATTCAAACAAAAAATCAATTTTTGCGTCAATATTCCCGTTCTTAAACAATTCACAGGGCGAATCAGATTTTTCACTGCCTTTTGGGCACCGAAGAACCAATATTTTGCTTTTAGGAGTTGATTCAAACGGTTCAGGCAGTGATTTATGGGAAGGGACAAGAACTGATACAATAATTCTAATGAATATTGATCCTCGAAGCAAAACTGTTAATGCGGTTTCAATTCCAAGGGATAGTAAAGTATATCTGCCGAACGGACAAGGCATTCAAAAAATAAACGCTGCCCACGCACTCGGCGGGATTAGAATGACTGTCAAAACAGTTGAAAATACTTTAGGAGTAAAGATTGATAGATATATCATGTTTCACGATCATGGTGTAAGAGAAATTGTTAAAGCTTTAGGCGGAGTAAATATTTACGTTGAAAAAGACATGAAATATGATGATTTTTCAGGAAATCTTCATATAAATATTAAAAAAGGGAAACACCACCTGACAGATAAAGATGTTGTAGAATATTTAAGATTCAGACATGATGCTATGGGAGATATAGGAAGAACTAAACGTCAGCAATGGTTTTTAAGAGGCTTACTTGCAGATTTGAAAAAGCCTGAAACACTTTTAAAAATCCCAAGATTGGTATCTGTAGCAAATAAATACGTCAGAACTGATATGACTCCTTATGAAATGAGCCAGTACGCTAATTTGGCTACTCATTTTGATATGGACAATATTGAAGTTGCAATGCTTCCGGGGGGACCTAATAAACATGGATATATAAGCTATTGGATTTTAGACCCTGAAAAAACGCAAGATGTTATTGACAGACTAATTTATCGCAAAAAGTTTGAAGGACAGAAAGAAAAATATAAAGCAAGTATTGTAAGTTCTACAAAACGTCAAAATGATATGAAAGAACTGAAACAACTTCTTGAAGATAACAATATTGATGTAGTATGCACAGGGCTTGTTTCTTCGACACATTCTCAATTTGTTGCTCATTCTAAATACGTTACAATTGATTATTACGCAGACTTAAAAAAACAAATACCTCAGGTTAAATCCCGTCAATTTGTATATGAGCCAAATAATTATCATTGTGCTCAATCAGATTTTACAATTGTAATCGCAGGCGAAAACTAATAATATGCCACTAAACACCTGAAAGAGAGGTCATTAATGAACAACATTCCAAGAATTGGCGACAAAATTATAAATGGCAAACTTGTAAGAAAAACTGAAATTGATTTAACAAGTTTGATGCCTAAGAAAACACAGACAGATAATATCGCAGGAAATAATATAAAAGAAGAACAAGTGTCAAATGATGAAATTAATGACAACACAGATATCAGTCAAGGAAGTCCAACAGAAGACACTGAACCGGAACAAACAACAAAAAGCACACAATCATCCGAACCTGAAGTCAAAGAACATTCTATAAACACATTTAAAGCTAATTATGAAAACAGATTAAATGCTATAGTAATACCAATGCTTTCAGAATATGAGCAGGAACGCAAAACCCGTTTAATCGCTGCTTGTGCAGCGTCAGGAACATTAGGTTTTTTGGCGGCAATTGATTTCTTTTTTGTAGATGCCGATAAACATGGGAATATATTTTGGGCATTAGTTGCCGCAGCTACAGGTTCTTGGTTTTGGATAAAGAAGTCTTTTGAAAAAAAGATTAAACCTTTTGGTTTAAAAAAAGTATATTAATTGGCGGAAAATGAGAAAAAAACGCAAATATTATGAAACATTTGAACAACATTTGCGTTAATATAAAAGGATAAAGAAAAAAAGGAAAATATATAATCGTAAATATAGGTTTATGAGGCAATTAAAAATCACAAAATCAATCACTAACAGAGAAAGTGCCTCTCTTGATAAGTATTTACAAGAGATTGGCAAGTATGAACTTATCTCTGTGGAAGAAGAAGTGGAGTTGGCGCAAAGAATCCGTAAGGGAGACCAATCGGCCATAGAAAAACTTACGAGAGCAAATTTGCGTTTTGTGGTTTCGGTAGCAAAACAATATCAAAATCAAGGTCTTAGTCTTCCCGACTTAATCAACGAAGGTAACCTTGGGTTGATAAAAGCTGCCGAAAAGTTCGATGAAACCAGAGGTTTCAAATTTATCTCTTATGCTGTATGGTGGATACGTCAATCTATCATGCAGGCTATTAACGAACAGTCGCGCATTGTCCGTTTGCCACTCAACCAAGTAAGTTCGTTGAGCAAGTACAATAAGGCAGTGAGCGAGTTTGAACAAAAACATCAGCGCAAGCCTTCGCCAGAAGAATTGTCGAAGATTCTCGAATTACCCCAAGAGAAAGTAGTTGACACAATGAGGGTTTCGGGTAAACATGTTTCGGTTGACGCACCGTTTGTGCAAGGCGAAGAAAATAGTTTGCTTGATGTATTAGAAAACACAGATTCGTTGGTAGCCGATTCTTCACTTATGGAAGAATCTTTGAGCAAAGAGATAGAACGAGCATTTTCAACCCTCACTGAACGCGAACGCACTATTTTGCGGCTTTCATTTGGAATTGGCACACAAGAGATGTCGCTTGAAGAGATTGGCGATAAATTTGGATTAACACGTGAGCGTGTGCGTCAAATTCGTGAAAAAGCAATTAGACGATTGCGTAACACTTCCAGAAGCAATTTGCTTAAAGCTTATTTGGGATAAAAAATCCTAAAAAAAATATTTGAAATTTTAGGCCGGGAACACCACCCGGCTTTTTTATAAGTTTTGTTCAAGAGTTTGTAGTTGGGCAATAATTTTTTGCAAACAGATTTTATTTTCATTTGCTTTTTGTTCAGCAACTTGGCAATCAACACCATCTATACTTATATCTTTTTTGAGAAAGTCATCAATTGTTATATTAAAAAAATTAGCCATTGAAACAATAATATCTATTTTGGGTTCAGACCTTTGTTCTTCGTAAGCCCCAATAGCAGAGCGTGTTAAGCCTAATTCTTTGGCAAATTCTGTTTGGCTCATTTTGTTAGCAGAGCGCAGATACCGTAAATTTTTTGCAAAAAAGGACATTTTTTTTAATTATTTTTTTGTTAAAAATTTTGTAACGTAAAAAAAATACATATCTTTGTGGAAACAAAAATAATAAAATAAGAACTTAAAAACACTCAACTATGGGTATTTTCTCACGACTTTTTAAAATAGGAAAAGCAGAGGCCAACGCAGCAGTTGATAAACTCGAAGATCCTATAAAAATGACAGATCAAGGCATTCGCGACTTGAAACAAGATTTGGATAAAAGTGTAAGAGCATTGGCAGAAGTAAAAGCCATGTGCATACGAGCTAAAAACGAAGTTGATGCTGCAAAACAATCTGCGGCCGACTATGAAAACAAAGCTATGCTTTTGTTAAAACGTGCCGAAAGCGGTGCAATGGACAATGCAGAGGCAGATAGGTTGGCAACATTGGCGTTACAGAAAAAAAGCGAGACTTTGCAAAACATTCCTGCTTTGCAATCTACGTATGAAAAATACAACGCCCAAGTAAATAAATTGGAAGATGCTATCAAACGTCTAAAAACCAACATTGCTAAGTGGGAAAACGAAGCAAAGATGCTTAAAGCAAGAGCAAAGGTTAGCGAGGCAACCTCTAATGTTAACAAACAATTGGCAGGTATTGATTCTTCTGATACTGTTAGCATGCTCGAAAAAATGAAGGAAAAAGTTGACCAACAAGAGGCATTGGCAGAATCTTATTTGGAAATAGCTGATTCTAATCGTACTTCCGATGCAGAAATTGACAGCGCACTTGAAACTGCAAGTTTGGACGCAGCAAGCGATTTGGCTGCCCTTAAGGCCAAAATGGCAGGTGCGTTGGGTACTGGAGAACAAGCTCAAGCTGCATTAGGTCAGGGGGGGGCTGTTAGCGACCTCGATATGCTTAAACAACAAATGGCAGAAAAACAAACTTCTGCAAATGTTCAACAACAAGCACCAAACCAAAACGAAAAAGAGGCTTAGTAATTTTTTTTTACAACTTACAAGAAATGCTCCTATTTTTGAGGGGCATTTTTTTTATAAGAAAAACGTAATTGTATTTTTTTTGAATATAAAGTACACTTTATTTTAATAATTGAATAGTAAAAAGTTTGATGAAACTGCTAAGAAAAGACAAAAAAAAAACAGAATCTTTGATTTCAAAAATATCAAAAGTAGGTCGTCGATGGCTTGTATGGGCTGTAATAGTGTTGTTTTTGATGCTTTTGGCGTGTGTTGGCTATATTGTTTATTTAAATAATAAACATATAAGCGAAAATAAAAAATATGAACAACTATTTGAAAAAAGTAAACAAAACTATTATAAATTATCAATAGAAAACGAAAATCTTAAACGAAAACTTCAAGATTTAAATTTAAAACTTGCCGAAACAATAAACAGCATGGTTGATTTACAAACCGTATTATCCCAAATGTCGAGTGAGAAAGAAAATCTTGAAGAAATAAAACGTCAAATGGAAATTGGAATAAAAAATACTAAAGGTCAGCTCGATAGAATGCAAAGAAGTGTTAATATTTTGATAGATAATAGACGAAACTCAGTTGAAGATTCGCAGGTGGAGTTGCTTAAACAAAAAGGACTTATCAACGAATAATTTATGTGCTTTTTTTCGGAAGTCTTTTTTTCATTTTCCGAAAAGTTGAATTATCTTTGCAATCAGAACATTAATAGTAAACCCATTATGTCGAAATACTTAAATCCCAAAGTAGATTTAACCTTCAAAAAGGTTTTTGGCGAGCATGAAAACCTTGTCAAAAGCCTTTTGAA
>CALBPW010000548.1 GCA_937899145.1 uncultured Bacteroidota bacterium | reverse complement strand
GACCGACTCGTAATCAGGATTAGGCTGGTAATCAGAGAAAAAAACAATTTCAATATTGTTTGCCGCGAAAAAATCAGTTATGAACTGCCCGACAGCCAGTTTTTTGAAAGACGAGCCGCAAACAACCAAGATTTTTCTTATGCCGCAATTGAGAAAATATCTTCCAAACTCATCGTAACCCTTGTCGGGGGAAAATATCGCTTGTTTCACTTTAGTTCCAAATTTATTTCATTATTCGTGCATATTCTGAGCGTGGCAAGCATCAATTATGGTTACTGTATTACCATTGATTGAGTAGGCGAAATACCACTTTTCAGTATTTGCCATATAGTAGCCGTGCCATCGCTTGATTGTGGGTTGCCGACGTGGTAATATTTTTTCGATTCCATATATTGAAAACACCGCACTACGAACATTATGCAACAAATCGGCATAATCATAAGTGTTTCGGTATTTTTTTGCTACATTTCTATAAAAAGATCGTATTTTTTGCGCTGCCAGTGGGGTTATTATATATTGATAATCAGAGATCTGCATAGATTTCAGTTATATCTTTCTCAATAGCACCATATAATTCTTCAACCGTTACATTATGCGTAAATTCTCTTGATTCTGACTTATTTTCAATCTGATCCTGAATCATAAAATTAACCTGATTCTGCAACCAGCGTTCTATGCTCTCGATGCTGGTAAGCGCAGGATTGATACTTCGGATTACCGACACGTCAACTTTAATGTTTACTGTACACATATTTCAACCAATAATCTTTCAAAGATACTAATAATTAGCGTTTTTCAAACTACACGCACGCTTTATTTCGTTCCAGGAATAAGTTCGAGTATTTCTTTAACACTCATACACAAATCGTTGGCCTCAAGCGAGCGGTGGTGTGTAAGGATTGATTTGGCGGTGTTCACCATTGCCGGATATGCCGAACGCAACATGTGGTTGGCGTAAATGACCACATTAACGCCCCAACTTGCAAGCTCTTCTTCGGTTATCTGGTTGTAGGTTGTCGGCACAACAACAATCGGTACCGAAGTGTGCTTCTGACGGAATTTCTGACAAAACTCCTTAATATCCTCACCCGATTTGTTCTTGCTGTGAATCATAATTCCGTCGGCGCCAGCCTCAACGTATGCAAAGCAACGTTCAAGCGCATCTTCAACCGACTTGCCAGCGATAAGGCTCTCACAACGGGCGATAATCATAAAGTCTTGAGCGATTTGCGCCCTTTTGCCAGCTCTGATTTTTTCTGAAAATCCTTCAATCGAATCTTGCATTTGAACGGCATCAGTTCCGAAAAGCGAGTTTTTCTTCAATCCCACTTTGTCCTCAATAATAATTGCCGAAACGCCCAGCCGCTCCAACGTGCGGACGGTGAACACAAAATGCTCGATTTTGCCGCCAGTATCGCCGTCAAAAATGACAGGCTTGGTGGTGCACTCCAAAGCATCGTTCAAGCCGTGAAGGCGCGTTGTAAGGTCAACGGCCTCAATGTCAGGCTTGCCTTTGCTTGTGGAATCTGTCAGCGAGCTTGCCCACATTCCGTCAAACTCCTCGGTCTTGTTGTTGACCTTGACTTTTGTTTTCTCAATGATAAGACCTGTCAAACCTGAATGGCTCTCCATAATGCGGACGATCGGTTTGGCCGCTATAAGCCGTCTTAACATCCTCTGTCGGATTTCGGGCGTTGTGCCAATCTCGCGAACTTCGGCATTAAGCGCGGTGGAAGAAATGCCTGGTGTGTACGGAATATCAACCACCTTGCCGCCCCATTTTGCAATGCAGTCAATCACTCTTTGGCGCGTCTCCTGCTGAACGCCAGTCATCCAATCGTCGCCATGAACCACAAAATCGGGTTTCAGTTTTTCAAGGTTCGGAACATAGTCCAATGTGGTTTGCGGAACAACTCTTTCGACGCCCTTTATGTTTGACACGATTTCCGCCCTTTGCTCATACGTAAGGTAAGGCAAGCGTTTATAACTGGCAATCGCTTCATCGGTAAGCACTCCAACGGTAACTTCGCCGAGTTTCATCGCCTCGTGAATGATGTTCAAGTGCCCGTGATGGATTAAGTCGGCACTCATACCGCAATAGACTGTTTTCATATTTTATAGAATTTATTTTAATACAATATAACTTTGGACAAATATACGCCAAACATGCTCATGACTTTCCAAAAGTCGGATACATAAATAATTTTCATTTTTTTACCACTATCCAATATCCTGATTTGGTGCTACCCATATGTTTAACCAACCCAAGCCGTGCAGTTTTGCCAAATTGTACTTTACTCCATCCTCGGAAATATTTCCAATAGCCGTTGCCTGTTCCTTACGTGTCGCCTTAGGGCACTTTTTCAAATAATCAATTATGGCAACTTGAATTTCCGACAACCTATATATAGTTTCTTGGGTTGTTTCCCCATTTATATTATTTTTCCAAGCCGTAACAACTGTGCCTCCAGAGTTTTGTTTCCATTGAGGTTTTGGCAACCCGCTGTTTAAAACATATCAATTACACGTCGGACTCCGCTTCCATGTTTCTCGATTTCACCCATATCTTTAAATGTATCGGCGATTTTCATGTTGAGTTATTGCTTGTTTATTAAATAATAACCGCCCGTCTTTTTACTGCCTTGGCGAATTATCAAATTCTTTTCCAATAATATATCTATGTGTTTGATAATGGTTCTATACGGAACTTCCAAATCTTTTGATATTTGAATTGCATTACATCCTTCGTGTGCAGTAATATATTCAAAGGTCTTTTTTTGAGCCGTACTGAACGAATATTCATTTAATTGACCATTTAATTGACCATTTAATTGACCATTTAATTGACCATCTGGAATACTATTTTTCCAAACAGTAACAACTATCCCTCCCGATCTCTGTTTCCATTGAGGCTTTGGCAACCCGCAGTTTAAAAACATATCTATTACACGTCGGACTCCGCTTCCATATTTCTCGATTTCACCCATATCTTTAAATGTATCGGCGATTTGCTTGTTGCGCGGACGCGAACTGTAATTATTTGACATTAAATCCTCAATAGAAATATCTTCAGGCAAATATCCTGGATTATAAAACTCCATACGGTCCGGATATATTTTCACCACTGAATCCGCACTCGAACGATAATCCCGGTGGACAATCATATTCAGAACGATTTCCCTAATGGCATCCAACGGATAATCCCAGCGTTGAATATTCTCTGTTTGCGTAGGGACTATATCTATCGCCATATTGATATGCTTTTTCACAAAATCCATAACGCCGTCAACCTCATCGACAAGACAAGTCTTCAACCGGGCTGAATCTTTTATAATAACGCCTTCCGCATCTTGAAAAAAACCGAGTTCAATGGTGGTCATTAAATCTTCATTTGCTTTAAATAGCAGATAACCGCCAAATGTGAGACGACCATCGAGCAGATATTCCTTCTTTGTCAAAAACTCAAGTGGCGCATCTGAAATATTTATTCCTCGTCGCTGCATTTTCGAAATGCAATATTCAACCTTATCAAAATCAATGTCATTGATAGTATGTTGGTTATCGACATAGAAATCCCAACTTGAGTTTTTTGTTTGCAATATGGAATTTGATATTTCAAAAGCCGACATCAGATGATTGCTGTTCATCTGTCGTGAATAATACCTGCCCCTCATTGAGATAGGTTTCACGGGGTACTCCTGAACTGACAAAACGACAACTGTCCTTCCGTCAATCTCAATAATTTCGGCATCAGGAATTATCGACGGCTCGGTTTTTAGTTTGATGTCGTTCAGCCAATTTTGCAAAGATTCTTTACCCAAAGATACGCCACAAACTTTGCCATCATCTTTCATTCCGACATAAACCATCCCTCCTTTGGTGTTTGCAAATGCGACAAGGGATATTATCACATCGTCATTAAACGATTGCTTGAATTCTGTGTGTTTATCCTCTGACAATCTCATAATTCCGGATTAGCATTTCTCCGCACTTACCTCACTCTTATACTCCACAAAAGGCACAAACGACAAAAACGCAAACAGCGGGAAACTGAAATGGCTGCTACCGCTGAACATACTGAAGAACATGCAACAAAGATACATTATGAAGAATATGCCCATCTGCCGCCGTTTCTTCCAATAGAGCCACAGACTCATTATCAAGAAGATAATATATAAAATACCGCCAATAATTCCTGAATAAAGGAATGACGAAATGATAGGATTGTGCGGAAAATCGTAGCGTTTGGGATTACGCCAAAACTTCTCGCCATACCATTCCAAATAGCTAAAACCTTGTCCAAAGATTTTTTGCTTTGTATCGTAACGCGTCTGCCAAAGCTCTTGGGCATAGCGCCAACGGTCGGTGCGAGGTTTTGTCATATAATTAACCGTATCGCCACCCGCACCCACAAAGAAGCTGTGAATAACACTATCGGGCAATTGGTCGGCATACATCGGAAGACCAGTTGTATCGTTGCAAGTTAGGCTTATGTCTTTCACTTCGATGGAGGAGCCGGCGCGCAAAGAGTTTATGAAGCAATTCGGATTCAGTCTGTCGTTAACAAATGTGTACGACACACTGCAATGATTCCATACACTATCTATTTGCGTGATTGTCGGCGACAGATTATGACGCCACCCTTGTCCTTCGTTTACCCACCAGCCAACAAAGAATGGTCGGTCTATTCCTTCTAAAACTCTGTAAGTGAACGAAAGATTGTATGTTACATTTCTATGATAGAAAATCGGACGGCCAGAATAAAGAACTTGCCAATAGCCTCTTGAGCAGCCTCTATCAACCCTGATTGCCTTAGAACCGTCATCGGCCTCAACCAAATCAAACCTGATGCAATCGTGCGGTGTCGGCAAATAATTCCAATCATCAAGGCCGTGTTTTAAATCGCCATTGCGGAATAAATTATCGCCAATCGCATAATCGAATTTTTGATAACGGGCCATTTTTTGCCGAAAATCGAACTCGTAAAATGTAGCGCCATCATCTAACAAAGTGTAAACTTTATAGTACTTGTATTTATCGTCAATCGACAGTTCATCGGTGTATATCTTATTGAATGACAGCAGAACAGCCAAAACTCCGAAAACAGACAAAACAATTGGTGCCAAGCTGAGTGTCAGTAGTTTTTTGTTGCAATTGTATTTAAATATGGACAGCAAAACTATCCCGAAAATAACCAACGCATAAAGCGCATATCCACGCCGAGACATTACAGCCACAATATTTATAACCGATATAATATTGATTATAAATAGTTTTGCTCCGCTGATTTTCTTATCAACAAACAACCAAACCGATATAATTATTGATAAGATGAAGAATAATGAGTAGAAATTGCAATCGTTGACCAACGTGAAACCTACTCCCTCAAAAAGTTTTTCACCTAATGGAATTCGCACTCCCAACACCATCAATCCGAACCTGACTATGGCTGTTAATCCCGCCAACATTGTAAGCCGCAAAATCCATTTCAAAAACGTTTCTGTTTTTTCGCCCGCATAATACAAATCTGCAAAAGCCACGAAATACAATATCAGCAACAGGTTAACCGATTCTTTCACGACGTTACTCAACGGCGCGAAATGGGCGGAAAACAATGCCATCACCATCAGCGGCAACAATATTCCTCTCCATTTTGGTTTTGCGATGCCATTTTTAAAGAACGAATATGCAGAAAAAACAACACATGGCACAAGCGTTGCAAAAAACAGATACTTATAGCCGATAAATACTGTGCGACAAAAAAATAATGCCAAACAAAATGGCATTATTTTCTCAACAATCCGCATACGTTCTATGTTATTCAATTTTAGCATTTAATAAGTTCTTAATCTCGGATAGTAGGAATTTTCGCCTATTTTTCCTGTTTCTTGGTTGGTCGTTGTAGGCTAAAACATCATCTTCATTTAATAACGATACGGCTACCAAAGTTAGATTTTTTCCCCATTCAATCAATGAGTTAGTTGACAGAAAAAGGTTACAAACCACGGCTCTTTCATTTAAAAAAAATCCCCAAAACATTTGCTATTCTGAAAAAAAT
>CALBPW010000547.1 GCA_937899145.1 uncultured Bacteroidota bacterium | reverse complement strand
CTGGAGTTCAGACGTGTGCTCTTCCGATCTATGGAGAGCAAATGGAGGTAATTATGAGTGTAGGAGAGAAAATTAAGCAGTTGATGCACAACGATTTTTGTGTGGTTTTTATTGATGAGAATTTGGCAAAATTGAAAAAACAAACCGCGGCAATGCGTAAATGCAAAAGAGGCCATTTTTTCGGCAAATCGACAATTTCTATAAATACCGACACTAATAATAATGTTAAATCAGTAACTGTCAAACACCCATTTATTAAGATGCAATTGGAGCCGATTGTGGAAAAATAGTTGTTGTGCTGCCAAAAATTCTCCCAAATAGGTATATTTACAAAAATGTTAATGAAAATGAAACGGATTTATTGGGTGCTTGTAGCACTGCTTTTTGCAAGTTGCCAACAAAAGGAACGTGCCGATTTGATATTGCGCAATGCAAAGATATACACAGTTAACAACAATTTTTCAGTTCAGCAAAGCGCCGCCATTCGTGATGGCAAATTTGTTGCCGTTAGCAGCGATGCCAATATTCGCGCTCGCTACCACTCCGATAGCGTAATTGATTTGAAAGGTCGTTTTGTTTATCCTGCATTTGTTGACGCGCATTCAAATTTTGTAGATTATGCGCTTTCGCTAAGCGATACTATTATCACACAACCATCTGATAATCAACTGTCTGAGCTTTTGAAAAAGGCAGAAAACAGTTGCTTTTCAAAGGGAATAACATCTGTTAGCGATTTTGGAACTTCATATAACAACTTGCAACTCATTGATAGTCTGCAAAAAAACAATTTGCTAAATATCAATATTTATAGCATTCTCGAACCATCGGCTGAAAACATAAAAAACTACCTTAACAAAGTGCCATATTACACCGAAAAACTTAAAGCCATTGCCGTTGGATTCAATCTTGATGGCGATTTGGCCACCCATAGTGCGGTTTTGCTTTCGCCCTATGCCGATAACCAAAATGCACAAATGTCAGTTGATACTGAAACTTTATATAATTTATGTCAAACAGCTTATAATCAAGGATTTCAAATTTGTGTTAGTTGTTCAGGCGATTCGGCCGCACGCGTTGCTTTTAAAACATTTGCCAAAATTTTGCCGCGCAAAAACAACCTTCGTTGGCGTGTCGAAAATTTGCAAATGACCAACATGCGCGACCTTCGCTACATATCGCACTACAACATTATACCAACAATCATTCCTACTAAATATGCCAGCACTCGCGAGACATTGCCACAGCTACTATCGAAAAAGCAACTGCGCGAAGTGTTTGCGTGGAAGAAGATTCTTGGTCAAAATCAAGGAATTGTGTGCTGCGGAAACATTCCAACGGAGCCGCTCAATCCGTTGCAAACAATGTATGCTTCGATGCGGCAGGAAAAACGAAAATTGCAAAACAAACAAGGGCAAGAGCTTGTTGCTACACAGGCACTTAAATCTATGACCATTTGGGCGGCATACGCGCAATTTGACGAAAGCAACCGCGGAAGCATTGAAGTTGGAAAAACTGCCGATTTTTTTGTTACCAACGAGAATCTGACAACCATGTTTAAGCCATATCTGCCTAATGTACAGATTGTTAGTACATATATGAAAGGCAAAAAAGTGTATGAGACAAGTGAGGCAAATTCAGCAAAATAGAGATTTTTGGTTAGTTGCATTAAAAATTGTAGTGGCGTGTCTTGCATTTGGTTTTGTCGCTTTTAGCGTTTTTAAGTATATCGATGCAGGAAAACAACTTAAAATTACTGATTTTAAGCCTTTTACATTTGCGGTTTTTCTGATTCTTATGCCTGTAAATTGGTTTTTTGAATCGTTAAAATGGCAAAAACTAACCGAAAATATCGAAAAATTAACTATATGGCAATCAACAAAATCAGTCTTGCGCGGGCTTGCCGTTTCGATGATAACTCCAAACCGCATTGGCGATTTTGCAGGAAGAGTTTCAGTGCTGAAAATAGGGAACAGAACTACAGGTGCAATGTCTTCATTAATAGGCGGTTATGCTCAAATGCTTGTCATTGCTGTGTTTGCTGTTTTGGCGTTTGCGCTAAAAACAAAATTGCCCGCTCAACTGCATTGGGCAGAAAGTAATTATTCATTAATTCTTATAATTCTGATTATCCTTATTTTAATTGCAATCATATTATTCTTTAATTTAGGTAAATTTTCAAGTAAAATAGAGTTCAGGAAGTGTCAACTTCTACAAAATTTTATTGACGGGACAAAACTTTACAATTCAAAGCAATTGTTTGTAGTCATCGGACTTTCAGTGCTTCGCTATCTTGTTTTTTCGTTTCAGTTTTATGTTGCTTTAATTGCTTTTGGAGCTGATTTAGAGCTGCTTGCAGGATTGTGCGCAATTGCTGTTATGTATGGATTTGTTACAATAATTCCAACTTTTGCGCTTGCTGAGTGGGGTGTGCGTGGCTCCGTTGCTCTGTTTTTATTCCAACCATTAGGCTGCTCGGTTGTAACAATAATGGCAACCACCATTGCCGTTTGGTTAATTAATGTTGGTTTGCCTGCAATTTTAGGTGTTTATGCAATTGTTCTGAAAAATGATAAATCGGATAAATGATAATTGTCAAAATCGCATAATCAACTTTCAGACAGAACTTTAGTGGATAGCGGTGTCTGTTAATATTCGTATTCGGTATTATCCTCAATACCAGCCAATTTCAGAGCTTCTTTCCGCTCAACGCATGTGCCGCATTTTCCGCAATGTTTTACGCCACCCTTGTAGCACGACCACGTTTCGGCATAATTTATCCCTAACAACTTCCCTTTTCGTGCAATATCGGCTTTTGTAATCATTGTGTAAGGCGCAAAAATATCGGCTTTGTTGTAAGTCCCTCTGCTCACAGCTTGCCGCATAGCCTCAATAAATTCTGGTCGGCAATCAGGATAAATAGCATGGTCGCCACCATGGTTGGCAATCATAACATGTTGTAATTTGTTGTTTTCTGCCAAACCGGTAGCTATCGACAGCATAATGCCATTGCGAAACGGAACTACTGTTGAGCGCATGTTTTCGTCGGTGTAATGTCCTTCAGGAATAGCGTCAGCCCCTGCCAGCAACGACGAATTGAAATGCCGACTGATAAACTCAAGCGGAATAACAAGATGCGGAATATGCAGCCGCTCGCAATGCAGCCTGGCAAAACTGATTTCGCGCTTATTGTGATTGCTCCCATAATCGAACGAAACAGCCATCGCTATACTGTCCTGATACTCATAAAGCAATGTGGTACTGTCTAATCCGCCTGATAAAACAATTATGCTATCTTTCATGAACCCGGATTTTTCAATTGCAAAAATAAATAATATCTAATTCTGATTAAATCTGAATTTTCATCTTGTTATACCGGCATCTTAAAAACTTATAACTTAAAACTTTTTTAATTCTTTTAAATCACCTAAAACTCTATATTTGCAAACTTACTAAACGGGTCTTTATACTTAATTAAAATGGCATCAAAACATACGATTGATTTAGACACACTGCAAGACATTTTGTTTGAAAACAAACAACTTACACTCACCAACGACGACTTTAAAACAGTTGACAATAGTTTTCAGTTTCTGAAAGATTTTTCGAAAGATAAAATCATTTACGGCATCAATACAGGCTTTGGCCCAATGGCGCAATATCGTGTTGATGACCAATCGCTTATCGACCTTCAGTACAACATTATCCGCAGCCACTCAACAGGCGCCGGCAAGCCTCTGCCCGAGGTGTATGTGAAATCGGCAATGATTGCGCGCCTCTACACTTTTCTGCAAGGTAACTCAGGCGTTCATGTCGAACTTGTACGGCTGATTCTTGAGTTTATCAATCGCAATATAATTCCTTACATTCCTGAACACGGCAGCGTTGGCGCCAGTGGCGACCTTGTCCAGTTGGCTCACATCGCCTTAACCCTGATTGGCGAAGGAGAAGTGTTTTATAAAGGCCGGCTCCGCCCGACTGCCGAGGTGATGAAAGAAAACGGACTTCAACCTTTCAAAATTTACTTGCGCGAAGGACTGTCAGTTACCAACGGAACATCGGTTATGACAGGCATCGGCATTGTAAACCTGATAAACGCCAAAAAATTGCTCGACTGGTCGCTTGTGGCGTCGGTTATGATGAACGAGATCGCAGCCTCGTACGACGATTTGATGTCGGAAGAACTGAACGCCACCAAACGTCATCACGGACAATGCGAGATTGCTCGCCTAATGCGCCAAATAAGCAGCGGAAGCAAATGTATGCTTAAGCGCGAAGCCGAACTTTACAACCAGAAACATACCGAAGCCACCTTCGGACACAAGGTGCAACCTTACTACTCGCTGCGTTGCATTCCACAAATTCTGGGACCAATATTCGACGAACTTGAAAATGCTGAAAATGTGCTGATTAACGAAATCAACTCAGCCAACGACAATCCAATTATCGACCCGGAACATAAAAACGTCTTCCACGGCGGAAA
Organism: uncultured Bacteroidota bacterium; assembly: GCA_937899145.1. Lineage (GTDB taxonomy): Bacteria > Bacteroidota > Bacteroidia > Bacteroidales > SZUA-534 > RUG13583. The sequence goes on along the minus strand of CALBPW010000547.1, from coordinate 1,525 downwards.
CTTCCACGGCGACTACATATCGTTTGAGATGGACAAACTGAAAATCGGCATTACAAAACTGACAATGCTCACCGAGCGCCAACTGAACTATTTGTATCACGACCGCATCAATGGCATTTTGCCGCCATTCGTGAATATGGGTGTGCTTGGCTTGAATTATGGCATGCAAGCCGCACAATTCACCGCCACATCAACAACCGCTGAGTGCCAAACGCTGTCAAACCCAATGTATGTCCACAGCATACCCAATAACAACGACAATCAAGACATTGTGAGCATGGGAACAAACTCGGCTCTCATCGCAAAACACATTATCGAAAACTCGTTCCAAGTGATGGCGATAATGTTTATGTCGCTTGCGCAAGCTGTTGATATTCTGAAGATTCAAGACAAAATGGCAGCCGTAACAAAAGCCGTTTACGACGATGTCCGCTCCATCTTCCCTGCATTTTCAACCGTCGATAGTCCACTTTATAAAGATATCGAGAATGTTGAAAACTATTTGAAAACCAAAAAGTTAAACTTCTAAGCCGATGGAGCGACGCGTTGTAATAACCGGAATGGGCGTCTATTCTTGCATTGGCAGGAATCTTGATGAGGTGCGAGACTCGCTCTACAACGGGCGTTCGGGCATCGGCATCGACCCTGAACGCAAACAATTGGGGTTTTTCTCGTCGCTGACAGGCATTGTTGAGCGGCCAAACATGAAGGAGATACTCGACCGCAAACGCCGTCGTGGACTGGCTGAGCAAGGCGAATATGCCTATATGTCAACGCTTGAAGCCTTCCGCAACGCACGAATCGACGACCAATTTTTATCCGAAAACGAAGTTGGAATCCTTTTCGGCAACGACAGCAGCGCAAAGCCCGTCATCACAGCCGTTGACACCATTCGCGAGAAAAAAAGCACAGTGCTTGTTGGCGCCGAATCGGTTTTTCAGTCGATGAACTCAACCGTAACAATGAACCTATCGGTAATTTTTCATCTGAAAGGCATAAACTTCACAGTATCAGGGGCTTGCGCAAGTAGTTCGCACGCTATCGGCATTGGCTATCTTCTTATAAAACAAGGACTTCAAAATTGCATACTTTGCGGTGGTGCGCAAGAGCAGAAGACGGATCAGGAATCTTCTTCATCGCAATTAGACACTCCAAACTTCATAGAGACTGCGTTCGTGGGAGACGGATTTACCATAGTCATAAAAAGCAGGGCAGCGGTTGCGTCCTGCTTTGTCATTTCCTATCATTTTAGCTGCTTACACTCGAATGAAAGGAGACTATGGAAAATTATATATCAGAGTTGCTGGACTTGGGAGACCCCTCTGCCCAAGTAACTGACGTCATAACCGACAACGACACAAAATATGTTTTCGTTGAGAAAAAAGATCATTTCATGATGTGCCCTGTATGCGGAGCCAGGATGAAATCCAAAGGAAAGCGCGTAAAAGAAATCAATCATCCCGTTTTACAGGATGGCTTCAAAATGATTCTTGCGGTTTCCGTTCGCAAATGGCACTGTGATTCC
>CALBPW010000546.1 GCA_937899145.1 uncultured Bacteroidota bacterium | reverse complement strand
CGATATAGGTTTCGGGAATGATGTTGTCCTCCTCATGACCGCTCACCAGGTCGATGTGTTTCTCACCATGCTCATTCACCGTAGCCTTCAGGCGCAGTTGCTTATCCACGGCATTGTTGAACTGCTCGCGAAAGTCTGGAATCTCCTCGATGAGCGATTCCAACACAGGAGTGTCAAGCACGAGGAACACAGAGTCGGTGACAGAACGGACACTGACGGTAGAGTCAGCGGCACTCAGCAGGTCAGCCTCTCCAAAGTATTCGCCATTGCCCAACAAAGCAATGCGGAGTTCCTCGCCATGAGTACCCGTGCTGATTACCTCAGCCTGCCCATTTGCCACGATGAAGAAACGTTGCTTGTCCTTGCCCTGAGTGACGAGGTTCTTGCCACGAGATACTTCTACAGGCACGAAGTTGCGAGCCAAACGAGCCACAATCTCCTGCTTGATGTTCTGGAAGAGAGGGATGGCACGGAGATTTTTCGCCGTGAAACTTGGCACGCCGTCGAAATACTGAATCTCGATGCGTTCAGCCTTCTTCAGTTCCACCTTCGTGCGGTTCACACGATAGGTGCCACTTTCCACCTGTGTCCAAGGAAGGAGTTTGAGGAGGAGTCTCGGTGTGATACTGCCCATCTGAGGGGGCGTCTTGGTGGTGTTCGCCAGTTTGCGAGCCGTTGCAGTCGTGATGCTGCGCTGAATGTTGTTGTCTGCCATGTTGTTGATAAATTATTAATAAATGTGTATTGTTGTTTATCTCAGCGGAAATTTCTCTTTCACTTCTCCTCCCTCAATCCTGAAGGCGTTGAGGACGGGTTTCTCCTCTGCCAATGAGAGGATGAAGTAGAGGATGTCGGGGTCGTATGCCAGCCGCTTGTCCTCTTCCGACGGACGAGAAGGTGAGGCTGGATGGCTATGCCAGTTGCCCACGATGGTCAGTCCCTTCTTGCGAGCATACTTGATTGCGGCAAACTGCTCCTTGGGGTCGAAACTGAAGTGCTCTTCGGAGTGGTCGGCATTGGTCATCGGATAGTTTTCCGTTGCAGTCTCCTTGTCCGTGCCGAGCAGATAGCCGCATGACTCCAGGGGGGCATCCTTCCGTGCCTGTGCCAAGATGGACTGATAGGCCGATTCGGTGATAATCACGTTCATGCTAAACTACTTTAAGATTGTTACTTTGTGTACGTTGCCCTCCACATGCTCCACGCTGAGGACATTATAACCCTGCTCCCTTGCTGAACGGGGAACATTCTCCAGTGGTTCGCCTTCCGTGAGAAGGACTTCCAAGGTGTCGCCAGCCGCAATTTGTGCCAGTTTGAGTTTTGTCTTCACGAATGTCATGGGACAATGCTCTTTAGTGATATCTAATATATGTGTTGCCATAAGAGTATGAATTGAGGTTGTTAAATAAACATTGTCCGTCCGCCTTCCGATAGTTCCAGAAAAGTTGCAACGCCAAGCGTGTCTTTTACTTCGTGTATAAAATCGGATTGTTTAAGACCTAAAACGTGCATTGCCATTTCGCAAGCATAAAGATTGACACCTAATGCGGTTGCCGCTTCAACTAATTCTTCAAGTGTTGCCACATTGTTTTTTCGCATTAGCGAGCGAAAAATTCGTGGGCCAAGCCCGCAAAAATTGAAACGGCTTGTCGGGGTAACTTTCAGACCTCCCATCATAAAGCCGAAGATTTTAGTCAGAAAAGTGCCGCCGGTGAAACTGCGCCCTTTTTTCCGCTTTATGGCATCAAGCCCCCAAAAAGTAAAAAAGATGTTCACCTCATAACCGACGGCCGCAGCCCCTGTTGCAAGGGTAAAAACAGCTGTCAGCTTGTCAAAATCGCCAGAGAAGGCGATTAACGAAAGTTTTTTTGTCTCTGCCATAACTTGATTCATTTTATTGATGCAAAGATTACCACGAACAACAAACTCCGAAATAGCCTTTGTAGGGCATTTGGCATACCATATATTTGGTATTTTATGAAACGGATTGCTTATTGTGTTCTAAATCCTTGTCGGTCATTGCTGTTACGCATGAGTCAGACCATACATTTTCGGCTGTTTCAATCATATCGATAATGGTGTAGAAAGGCAAAATGATGCCCAAAACAGCTATCGGAGCGCCTATTCCCGACATCAGCGACAAAGTCAGAAAATAGCAGCCCATTGGTACTCCTGCGTTGCCGACTGCCGAAATAACTGAAATGAACAGCCAAAGCAGTATGGTTGAAAAAGTTATTGGTGTCCCTCCGTTTTGCATTACAAAAAGTGATGTTACAAGAATGAAGGCCGCACAACCATTCATATTGATAGTGGTGCAAATGGGCAATACAAAGCGTGCTATGTTTGGCTTGACTGACAATCGCTGTTCGGCTGAATTGATGGTTACAGGCAGTGTCGCGGAGCTGCTTTTGGTGAAAAGCGCTGTGAGTACGGCAGGCATCATTTTTATCAGGACGTGTAGCGGATTTAATCGGCGGGCTAACAAGAACAATGGCAGCACCACAAAAAATTGAATCAGATTTCCTCCCAACACTACAAGCAGGTATTTTCCTAACGCGCCAGCCACCACGCCCGCCGATACTTGTGCCGACAATTGTGCCGCAAACGCCACAATGCCGACAGGAAGAATTTTGATTAGCCATCGTATCAGTAAAAATAGAAGTTCTTGAAAGCCCGACAGAAATTTTACTACAATGGCTTTGTTGTCTGACTCCGGCAACCTCGATAATCCGATTCCGACCGCAAAAGCAATCAGCAAGAGCGACAGGACATTGCCGTCTAAAAAAGGACGAAGAATATTGTTCGGCACTACTGATAATATGTGTTCTGTATATGTGGTTGTTGCCGTTTCAACTGCAGTATTAGCTGATGCAGAAACCGATTCTAACGATAAATTTCCGGGTTTTATGACGACAAACAGAATTGCACCCACAATGGCTGCCGCAATGGTGGTTAGTAATGTGTAGATGAGTGTGTGTCCGAATATTCGTCCTGAGCCTTTTGAACCAAATGTGGCAAAAGTTGTTATCACAGCCAATACGATGGTTGGAACCGCCAAAAGTTGGAACAGGCGGGTGAAAACGGCTGCTACAAAATCAGCAGTTGTGTTTATCCACCACAAACCCAGCAAACCTAAAATAGCGCCAATAATAAGTGCGCCAATCCAAATAAACATCTGTTTCATATATCAAAGATAAGATTAATGTAAATATTACGTCCTTTTTGTGGAATGCCGCACCAATCGGCGTAAGTGTAATAATATTTGTCGAAAAGATTTTCAATGCCTGCATTTAGTTTTACAAACTTGAATGCGTAACTGCCTGACAAACGGCATACAATATATGCCGGCGTTTCTGTTTCACCATATTTTTTGCCATATCGTTTTTGTTTTGCATTTCCTTTTAGTTCTGTGCCAATCTCAATTTTGTTATAGAAATATGTTAAATTGGCGGTGTATCCGACAGGGGCAATAAGTGGCAAATTGTCATCATCGTCATCTTCACCAAAACCACTGGAACAAGATGCGTTAAAACGCAGAAAATCTGTTATTTCCCATTGCGATGATAGTGTGATATTTGCAATAGTGGCACGTTTCAAGTTTCCGTAAACTTTTACACCTTCGGCGGCAACTGTCATCGCACTTAAGCGCGGTTCAAATTGTCCGATAATGTAATTTGAAAACAGAAACGCATTGCCTTCGGCTTTAAATAACAGATTGTCAGTGGTATTCCATCTGATTGATGTGTTTAGTTCGATAGCCGATTCGTTTTTTAATCGTGGATTACCTATGTAATCGTACTGGTCGAAGGTGTTGTTCAGGTAATATCCGTAGGCTTCGGTTACCGATGGTGCGCGGCTGCCCCAACCTCCGCCAACAGCAAATTGCCAATGGCTGACCGTAAGTTGGTAGCTTGCCGCAATGCGCCCGATGATTTGGAAATAGCTGTCGTGCATATTCGGGAAGAAAACACTAAGAGCGTTCAGTCCTTCTTTGTTGTTGATTTGTTGCTGTTGCCAAGCCCATTTTGCCGATAAGCGCACACTCTGGCCATGCGGCAGCGCAATATTATCGGTAGCGGCAACGCCGGCATTTAGTGTCCCTACATCGGGCCAGGTAACCATATACATTGGCGCAGCTCCGCCCGGATACATTGTCATATCGGCAAAAAGGCGATTGTAGTATCCATCGACATTCAGCTGAAGGCTATTGATGCCGACGATTCCGGTGAGATCGAGATCGAGCTCAAGCACCTGCCCACGCCGCATGAGATCTACGACGAGCTCTCGCAGTACGTCATGGGACAGGAGGCCGCCAAGCGCGCTATGAGCGTTGCGGTCTACAACCACTACAAG
>CALBPW010000545.1 GCA_937899145.1 uncultured Bacteroidota bacterium | reverse complement strand
GAAAACGTAACAATTTCCACAACACCAAGAACTATTGTTACAATTGTCTGCGAAGAAACACCTTTAACTATTACTTTTTGCGTACCAGACATTAACGTCAATAAAATTACTTTAAATACTCCATAAAACCGCGCTTATTCTCCAGCGCGGTTGTTGTTGGGCGGCCCAAATCTTCGCGGGCGCCTATTGAGCACTTGACTTCAATAAGGCTCAATCCGCTGGCGTTTTTGGCTGACTGAAGTGCTTTGTCCAACGAATCAAACGAATCAACCGAAACGGCTGACTTGTACCCGCAAGCCTTTGCTATGGCAACCAGATCGATTTTGCCTGCCACCGTGGGTTGGCCGCCGACTGTCTCGTGGGCTGCGTTGTTGATTACAACGTGGACAAGGTTTTTCGGCGCATTTGCCCCGACAACCGCCATCGCTCCCATATGCATCAAAACCGCGCCGTCGCCGTCAATGCACCATATTTTGCGGTCGGGCTTATTGATAGCAACGCCCAATGCGATTGACGAGCTGTGCCCCATCGAGCCAACAGTCAGGAAGTCGTATTTGTGGCTCTGACGGTTCGCCTCACGGATTTCAAACAGTTCGCGGCTGGCCTTGCCTGTTGTTGAGACAATGGGGTCCTCGCCCGAAACGGCAACAATATGACGGATAATTTCCTCACGCAACATTGTGTTGTCGTTTTTATACTCAACCTTTCCGTCGTAAGAAAGACCGCCTTTGCGCACAACAAACGCCACATCCTTGCCCTGAGCAAGCAACTCATTAAACCGTTTCATTGCGTCAGCAACTTCCTCATCGGTGGTATCCTTCCCGATAATGAACGACGCAACGCCCATATCGTCAAGCAGTTTCACCGTCACCTCGCCCTGATAAATATGCTGCGGCTCGTCGTGAACTCCAGGCTCGCCGCGCCAACCGATAACGAAAACCACAGGTATCGCATAAACCTTGTCGTTCAAAAGCGATGCCACGGGATTGATAATGTTGCCCTCGCCCGAATTTTGCATATAGACGACCGGGACTTTGCCCGTAGCAAGGTGATAACCAGCCGCCAATGCCGTGCAGTTGCCCTCATTGGCCGCAATGATATGGTGTTTCGGGTCGATGCCGTATTTGTTCATCAGGCAGTTGCACAAAGCCTTCAACTGACTGTCCGGCACTCCTGTATAAAACTCAGCGCCAATTATATTTAAAAGATTTTCTACTTTCATTTTATTCTATTTCAATATTTTATGATAGAGCATATCGATAGTGTCCTCATCAAGTTCCACTGGATTGTTTTTAAGCCTCGTCGGATTGACTGATTTTTTCAGCACATCAAAATCGCCTTCCGATTTGATTTCCGGCACCTTCAAATCCAATTGTTTTACAATATTTTGGAATTTTACAGCCGCATCCATCGGGGCATTCACGCCCATCACTCCAGCAATTTCTTTGAAAACCGAATCAAGATAATTCTTGCCTCGACCATCGATACATTTTTCCGTGTTCCCAATCATAAACGGCCATAACTCACTGACACACAATGCCGCAGCGTGCCCGTGCGCAATTCCGTATAGCGATGTCAGTTTGTAGCACATTGCGTGCCCCGCCGTAGTCTGCGTTATGTTAATGGCTTTTCCCGCAATGTTGGCGGCCATAAGCATATTTTTGTTGCCATCGTATTCGTTTTTCAGATACGATTCCATATTGCTGAGAATCAACCTTATCGCACCTTTCGAAAACTGTTTGCTCTCATCGGTGGAATTGACCGACCAGAACGACTCAACCGCATGACAGAAAGCGTCGAGCATCGTAACCTTGCGCTGATAATCAGGCAAAGACTCAAGCACCGACGGGTCGAGAATCACCACTTGCGGAATGCAACTATAATCGGTAATCGACTGTTTTACACCATTATAGTAAATGACCGCAAAACGAGTCGCCTCGCTGCCTGTGCCCGCAGTTGTGGGAATTGCAAAAAACGGAATGTCATTCGGGACGATTTTCTGATTGATATAATCGCTACCCAAAGGCATTGTCGCATAAAGTTTTATGCACTTTGCCACATCCATCGCGCTTCAGTCACCAACTGCAGCGACGAGTTCACAATTATTGTTATGAAAAGATTTAACACCAGCAACAACAGATTCATATAGCGGATTAGGTTGAAAATCACAAGATTTGACAATCTTAATAGCCAAACGTTATTCCAAAGAATTAAAATAATCATTTAACTTCAAAAAACTCATTGAATCATCACAAACAAACAATATGTTTTTTGCTCCTGACTAAACGAAATATTCGTCCAACTCAGAATACGTTTTACTTGCTATAAGAATATTTTGCATAAATTACTCCTCTGGAATAAGACGAATTATCTCTTTAAATGGCATACAAATATCATCACATTCTTTTGCTCTATGGTGCTCAAGTATCATCTTCGCTGCATTCTGCATTGCGGGGAATCCTGTTCTTGTTAGCTGATTTGCGTAAATAACGATATTCACACCGTGATCTGCAAGTTCTGCTTCTGTAATTGTATTGAAAGAGCTGGGTACAACCACAATAGGTGTCGTACTGTTCTCAGCTCTAAACTTATCACAGAACTCAAGAATCTCAGCGGGATCCTTCTTGCGGCTGTGTATCATTA
>CALBPW010000544.1 GCA_937899145.1 uncultured Bacteroidota bacterium | reverse complement strand
TGGAGTTCAGACGTGTGCTCTTCCGATCTCATGAGGCAACTGATGTTCAGCCGTGATACCGCAGACTGATATCTTCCCTTGCTGAAAAGTCCACAAACCAGTCATACATTTCATCAGTGTGGACTTTCCGGCTCCATTGGGACCCAGCAACCCGACAATAGCATGGTCACCTATTGTGAAGGATATATCATGCAATATTTCGTTTTTGCCGATAGATTTATATAGATGCTCTACGCTTACCATCTCTGCCGTTATGTATGTGCTGCTGTTAAATGCGGTTGAGAACGGTCTGTATCAGTTCTTTGATACGCGGCTTGTAATCGGTGTTGGCGGCTTCTGCTTTGCGTTGTGCAATGACGCAGCAAACCGTCATGGCGCGGTGACCCATCAGGAGTGACAAACCGGCGATGGCTGAGCCTTCCATCTCGTAATTGGTGATTTTTTTGCCTTCGTATTCAAATGCGGTTATCTTGTCGTTGATGTTGGTGTCTTGCAGCGGCAGACGCAACACGCGTCCTTGCGGGCCATAAAAGCCGGGGGCTGAAATTGTCATTCCGCGGCGCATATCGTAGCCGATGCGGTCAATCAGATTGCCCGAGCATTTCACAAAATACGGCGATGCCAGCAGCGGATTCCAATTCATATATTGTTTAAATGCCGATTCAATAGCCAAGTTGCTAACCATTGAGCGGTCGCGATAATAGTTGAGCATACCGTCAAAGCCGATAGCCATTTCGGAAACGACTGGAGTGCCAACTGGAATATTGGCTTGCAGTGCGCCCGAAGTGCCAATCCGTATCAAATTTAAGCGTCGCTTTTGCTCCTTAATAGTGCGTGTTTTTAAATCAATGTTTACAGCCGCATCAAGCTCATTTACAACAATATCGATATTATCTGTACCAATGCCGGTTGAGGTTACGGTTACGCGTTGGCCGTTGTAAAGTCCTGTAAATGTGCGAAATTCGCGGTTTTTGGCTTTCGTCTCAATTTTTGAAAAGAAACCTGCTACAAGTGCGGCGCGGTCAGGATCGCCTACAAGTATCACATAATCAGCAATATCCTCAGGGTGAAGATGCAGATGAAAAACTGAACCGTCGCTGTTCAGTATCAATTCAGAATCAGGAATAAATGTTGCCATAACTATTGCAAAAAATCTTATTAGTAATAAATTTGTATAAATCAAAAATATAAAAAAAATGGAAGCATCAATCAGCCATTTGCTTGTACCTATCGATTATTCTGACAAATCGGTTTTTGGCTTAAAGTATGCCGAAAAACTTAATCGGGTACTCAACGGAAAAATCACTTTTATCAATGTTATTAAAGGTGTCGATCCTATTTGGTCGGAGTTTTTCTCTGATGTCGAACGTGAAGTTTTGCTAAATAGACTTGAGGAGCACATGCGAAAATTTGTGCATCAGAATTCAGGTTTAAACGATGCTGAATTTGATTGCCGGATTTTGCGCGGAAAATTGTGCGACACCATAATGCAAACGGCGGAAAGCCTTGGCGCGAGCGCAATTGTGATGGGCACAAGCCGTGCCGACAATATCAAAAAGAAGATTATCGGCACAAATGCGCTGCGCGTTGTTTCGGAGTCCAAATGCCCTGTAATCACCATTAAAAGCACACCGCCAACTGCCGACATAAAACGGTTGATTCTGCCAATGGATATATCGAAGGAGTCGCGCGAAAAAACTGTTGACGCTGTGGCAATCGCAAAGCGTTTGAATGCCGAAATAATGGTTGTGTCGGCTTACACTATCAGCGACGAATTTGTGTTGAAAAACCTGCGCAACCAACAAAATCAGGTGGTTAAATACATTGCCGACCGCGGGGTAAAATGCACAGGCGCCATTCTTGCTGTTGACGACCAAGTTGATGGCGTTCTCGATTTTATCGACAAAAACAATGGCGACATGGTGATTATCACAACTCATCAGCAATTTGAAACGGTGTCGTCGTTTGTTGGCTCGTTTGCGAAAAGTATGGTGAGCGCGGCTAAAGTGCCGGTAATGAGTGTCGTGCCGCGTCATGCTTACAATGTGGTGTTTAAACTTCCTGCATCGTAAATGTTTTTTCGTTCATAATCATATTGTTTTTGGCTTTGCAAAGAAATTTGTAAAGCCAATTTTGTGGGAGTTGGCGAGTTATAGAAATGGAACAGTTAGTCAATTCACCGCTTCGCCATCTCAATAACCATCTGAATACCAGTTCACTAAGAAAGATAATGACTAAAAAAATCTTCATATCTTCAATCTTGATGATGCTAATTGTTGCTTTGCTATTTCTTCAATGTTCTGAAAAACAGCGAGTAAACAAAATTGCTGAGCATGATTTTGTCGATTTTGGCTTGCCAAGTGGCACTCTTTGGGCTGTTTGCAATGTCGGAGCCAATAATGAATGGGAGAGTGGCGATTATTTTGCTTGGGGCGAAATTTTTGCCAAAACAGACTATGACAGAACTAATTACAAGTTTTTTGAACCATATAGGCAACTTACAAAATATTGCTCCAATCCAGCCGAAGGGAAAAACGCTTACACCGATACGTTTGCCATTCTTCAGCCGGCCGATGACGCGGCCTCAGCCATTTGGGGCGGAAAATGGCAAATGCCAAATACTGAGCAGTGGCATGAACTTGCGGTAAATTGTTATTGGGTTTGGGTAGAAAATTATGCCGATGCGCTGGTGTGCGGATTTGTTGTTTTTAAAGCGAAATCTGATGCTGACAAAGGAAAGATAACAAAAACAAAATCAGATGATTATAACTATTCTGACGTGCATGTTTTTTTGCCGGCGGCGGGTTATCATTATGGCGAAAATTTTTATGACGGCAATTTGCGGGGCTATTATTGGACAAATCAATTATGTATACAATTCCCATTGTCGGCTTACAACATTGTTTTTGACACAACTGGTATTCTGCCCGATTGCGATTATGGTAGCCGTGATGATGGTTTGGCAGTGCGTGCGATTAGGTTGAGATAGAATTGTGTGAGTTTATTGTTAAAATAGGGTTCGTATTTCCTCTTTTAAATAGTTAATAGCTTTTGTGGTAGGGTCAAGGTCGCGATTGAGCATTTGCTCTAATATTAACTTGCAGAGTTGTAGTGAGTTGCCGTCGGGTTTTGTCTGTAGTGCTGTTTGGTTTATAAATTTGACGCAATCCTCTTTTGCCATACGAACCATTTCCCATGCTTTATCACTTATGTAAAGTTGATGCGCCATATTATGCTCAAATTCCATGCGTATGTTTTTAAGTAAAATATTCTGCATTTCTTGGTTTGTAATGCCTTGTTTATGGGTGCGCAAGACGAGCGATTGCGGCGATATGCGTTCAAGCAGGAGCACCATACGCTCGTAGGCTTGCAAGCGGATTGGTGTTATGTATTTTTGGTTGTTGAGTGTAACAACCAAAAATCCTGGAGTCTCCCGCCCCGGGATCTCCAGGCTCCGTAACCTCCCGCCCCGGATTATTTCTCCGGGAACTCCCGATTTGGAGCATGCTGTCTCAGAATCTTCCGCCCCGGA
>CALBPW010000543.1 GCA_937899145.1 uncultured Bacteroidota bacterium | reverse complement strand
AGACCCACAGCTTAGAAGGCTGTTGCTCTATCCAGCTGAGCTACGGAACCAGCGGCTGCAAAAGTAAGCCTTTATTTCGCCTTTACAACAATTCGACAATAAAAAAGTTGTTTTTAATTTTGCATCCTCTGATTCAGACGTTTTTTTAAAAATGGAAAATTTAAACAATTGTATTTTAAGTACGGCTTATTGGCCTAATATTCAATATTTTACAAAAGTAGTATCATATACAAAAGTTTATATTGAGCAGTTTGAAACTTTTCCAAAACAAAGTTACCGAAACCGCTGCGCCTTGTATGGTCCAAATAGCATTCAAACCTTGCAAATTCCTATTTTGAAAGGCGCGCACAATCAAATAACTAAAGATGTTAGAATCGCTTACCAAATGCCGTGGCAAAAGAATCATTTTCAGACAATTAAGTCGCTATACAAGTCATCTCCCTTTTTTGATTACTATACCGATGACATTGAATTTTTCTACAACAAAAAATACAACTTCTTGCTCGATTACAATAATGCCATTTTTGAGGTGTGTTGCCGTTGGCTTAAAATCGGTAACAATACTGAATTAACATCTGATTATGTTAAAATCCCGTTGTGCCCCGATTTTAGAAATACTATTCATCCAAAGCAATCGCATCAGGCTGAAGATAAGAATTTTAATCCGTCAAAATACACACAAGTTTTTAGCGACAGATTTGGTTTTATACCAAATTTAAGTATAATAGACTTAGTTATGAATTGTGGACCTGATTCAGTGTCGATTTTAAAAAGTAGCGGACTCATATTGAAAAACAAATATTGATTGTAAATTGCGACTTGCTTTTACAGGTGAAAAATGAAAAAGTGGAAAATTGATACAACAAACACAAAATAGAAATTTACTCACTTATAATTTATTATGATTCAGCGCATTAATATCATTATAAGATATTTCGTCTTTTGGATTTTATTCTTCGTTGCTACGCGCCTATTTTTTGAGTTATACAACATAAGCGCAACTTCAAGCCTTGGTTTTGGAACGATAATCGGCACGTTTTGGCATGGACTTTTGCTCGATATGTCGATGGCAGGTTATCTAACAGTTGCCATTACCTTGATTTTGGCTTGTACACTACGCTGTAAGCCACAAATCACATCGAAAGTCATTGGTTGTCTATCTGTTTTATTTATCATAATTTTTGCTACCATTGGTATTTGCGATTGCGAACTATACCGCAATTGGGGATTCCGCATGGATAGTACAGTGCTAATGTACCTAAAAACGCCAAAAGAAGCTGCCGCATCAACACCAGTATGGCTTACAGCGATTTTTATAATATGGATTGCAATATTCGGCCGGGTATGTATCAAGATATTTAAAAAGCTGATTATTAGTAAAATAGAGTTATTGCAAAAGGCATCATGGGCTGCACTTCCTGTTGTCCTATTTATTGGTGCTCTATTAGTAATCCCGATTCGTGGTGGTTTTGGCATGCCGATACGCACAGGTGCCGTTTACTTTAGTGATGAACAATACGCCAACCACGCAGCAATCAATGTACAATGGAATTTTTGTAACTCGCTGCGATACATCAACATACAGCAAAACGATAAATTTATGCCTCAAGCTGAAGCCGATAGCATTGTAGCTGATATGCTAAAAACCGACTCAGTCCGTTGCCATCTTCTTAACAACAATCGCCCAAATATTATGATAATGTTGATGGAGAGTTTTACAGCAAAAGCAATTGGCTGTGTTGGAGGAATAGAAGGCGTTACACCAAATTTGGATAGTTTAGCTAAAACAGGAATATTGTTTAGTAACTGCTACTCAAATGCCGATCGCTCCGATAAAGGCATTGTCAGCATATTGAGCGGCTACCCTGCGCAACCAACCACATCGATAATGAAATTTACCGATAAAGCGTCGAAATTGCCGCATATCAGCCATAAACTTAATGCTGAAGGCTATAATTCAACATTTTACTATGGCGGTGACATCGGTTTTGCCAATATGAATTCATATTTTATAGTGGGACACTACAGCCCGATTGTTTCAAAAAGCGAATTTCGGCATAGCGATATGAACTCAAAATGGGGAGCTCATGACCATATCGTTTTAAATAGATGGTTGTCAGATATTTGTGCGTTTAAATCGCCTTTTTTCAGCGTGCTATTCACACTAAGTAGCCACGAACCATTTGAGGTGCCCCATACAAGCCGCTTTTTAAACAATACTGAAGGTGGAATGTTCTTAAACACAATACATTACACCGATAGTTGCATTGGCGATTTTGTTCGTCGAGCTTCGGCTGAACCTTGGTGGGAAAATACGCTACTTATTTTAATAGCCGACCATGGCAGTCGCTTGCCCGACAATTCACCAAACCATGTACCCGAAAAATTTCACATTCCGATGATTTGGCTTGGCGGAGCACTTGCCAAAACTGATACAATAATTCCGGAATACATTAATCAAGCCGATTTGCCATTGATTTTATGCAATCAATTAGGGCTTGATGGTCAATGTTTTACATTCAGTAAAGATGTGTTGGGCGGAAGCCAATCGTTTGCTCTCTATTCGTACAACAACGGCATTGGCTTTGTTTGCGATAGCGAAAAATTCAGCTATGACCGCACATCGCATAAATTATCAAAAAACGATGCAAACGACACGTTAGTTATTAAAACTCAAGCATTTTTACAAACATTGCTGAACGATTTCAATTCAAAATAAAAATCTATGATTGAAAAAAACAATCGAAAGGTTATAAACGCATGGTGCTCATACGATATTGCCAATTCAGTGTATAGCTTAATTGTCGCCGCAGCACTGTTTCCTATTTATTATGAGCATGTTACGCTTGACGCTTTTGCAGGTGGAATGGTCAGCATTTTTGGACATTCGATTAAAAATACCGTTTTGTACGATTACTCAATAGCCATCGGGTATGCCATAATAATACTTATAACTCCCTTATTATCAGGCATTGCCGATATTGGCAGCTATCGCAAACGCTTTATGGTACTATTTACCTTGATTGGCTCGGCAGCATGTTCAGGATTATACTTTTTTACGGGTACAAACATCGCTTTCGGCTTGCTAATGACCATTTTAGCCGTAATTGGCTGGGCTGGCGCAACGGTTTACTACAACTCATTTTTGCCAATAATCGCCACCCCCCGATTACACAATATTGTAAGCGCCAAAGGATTTGCTTGGGGCTACTTGGGAAGCATGATTCTATTCATTTTCAACATATTTACTATCTACACATGGCGTTTTTGGGGATTCAGCAGCGAAGAAGCCGCCTACCGATTCTCGTTTTTGTTAGTAGGCGTTTGGTGGATAGGCATAGCAATGTTCGCTTTCCGCTATCTTACTGAATTTAAAGCAAAAACAAAAATTAATGCCCAAATACTTTCACAAGGTTTTAAAGAGATGGCGATGGTTGCCAAAAACCTTTTCCAACAAAAAGTTATGAATCTTTTCTTGGTATCGTTTTTGTTCTTGAGCATGGGCGTGCAGACTATATTATTGGTTGCCACGCTTTTTGGTAGTGCCGAACTTCATGTTGGCACAATCGAGCTGATAATCGTAATCTTACTAATACAATTTTTAGCGATGTTCGGCTCTGTGGTATTTGCAAGAGTATCAAACCGGTACGGAAATTTCACATCGTTGCTAATAATGTTATCGGTTTGGATAATGATATGCGTTGCCGGGTATTTCATCAAAAACACTATTCAATTCTACATTTTAGCCGTATTTCTTGGTTTTGTGATGGGCGGAATACAATCGCAGGCGCGCTCAACCTACGCAATGCTGATACCAGCCAACACCACCGACACAGCCTCATACTTCTCTTTTTACGACATAACCGAAAAAATTGGAATCGTAATCGGAATGTTCGGTTTCGGTGTCATTGAACACATCTCGGGCAGTATGCGTAACAGCGTTGCAATGTTATCAGTTTTCTTCATAATTGCCTTTATTACAATGGCTTTTGCCGCCGGAAAACGAAAACTGATGGCAAGCAGTTTTGAATAAAAAATCAGAAAAATGGCTTCTTACATTTGGCTTTTCCCGTTATTATTTATTTTTCACGATTTCGAAGAAATTATCGGAATGCGGCTGTGGGTTGCACGCAACGGAGCCTACTTGAGCCGGCGTTTTCCACGATTTGCCTTCATATTCAAAATTCCGAACACCGAAGGTTTTGCTATAGCCGTTGCCGAAGAATTAATTTTGATACTTATAATCAGCATTTTAGCGCTCACCAATAACCGCACCGCCCAACTACTTTGGATTGGCGCTTTCATCGGTTTTACAGCACATTTGGTTGTTCACATTGCTCAAACAATCATCATACGCAAATATATTCCGGCACTTGCCACAAGCTTCGCAATTTTGCCACTATGCATCTGGATAACAATAACTTGCATACAATCAACAGAATATTCGCTCATCGAGATTTTAGCCTACAGCCTTATTGCCATAATAACCATTGGCGCCAATCTGCTATTGGCGCACTGGATAGCGCGGAAATACGGGAAATGGGTAGATGACAAACTGAAAAAGTGTTGATTTTCTGACAGATATACTATAAAATTCAGTACACAGACAAAAAACATCAAAAAAATTCAACATTTAGCTCAAGATAAGTTGTATTTGCAATGTTGTGATATATCTGTGCACATTGTTTACATACTTACGAAATTTCATATCTTTGCGCCTCAAAATTTCCGACAATGATAACAGTTTCAAATCTTTGCGTTCAGTTTGGTAAACGCATTCTTTTTCAAGATGTTAACTTGAAATTCACTCCCGGTAATTGCTACGGAATTATTGGCGCAAATGGTGCGGGAAAATCTACTTTTCTGAAAACTTTATATGGTGCGGTTGATGCAACACGCGGCACTATCAGTATCGCTCCCGGCGAGCGGTTATCGGTACTAAAACAAAACCACTTCGAATTTGACGGTTGTACGGTGTTAAATACAGTGCTGATGGGGCATACCGAACTTTGGAACATTATGAACGAGAAAGATGCGCTTTATGCCAAACCCGATTTCAGCGAGGAAGACGGCATCAAGGCATCGGAACTTGAAGAACGCTTTGCCGAAATGGACGGATGGAATGCCGAAAGTGACGCAGCGTCGCTATTGAGCGGACTTGGTATAAAAGAGAATTTGCACCAAAAATATATGCGCGAATTGAGTGGAAAGGAAAAAGTGAAAGTGTTGCTTGCCCAGGCCCTTTTTGGTAAACCTGATAATCTGCTACTCGATGAGCCAACTAACGACCTTGACCTCGACACCGTTACTTGGCTCGAAAATTATCTCTCAGAATTTGAAAATACAGTGCTTGTCGTTTCCCACGACCGCCACTTCCTTGACGCAATCTGCACTCATACTATCGATATTGATTACAATCGTATCCAGTTGTTTGCAGGTAACTATAGTTTCTGGTACGAATCAAGCCAACTTGCTCTGCGTCAGCAGCAAATGCAGAACAAAAAGGCCGAGGAAAAGAAGAAGGAACTGGAAGAGTTTATCCGCAGGTTTAGTGCAAATGTCGCAAAAAGCAAACAGACTACCAGCCGTAAGAAAATGTTGGAAAAACTTAATATTGAGGAAATTAAACCATCAAACAGAAAATATCCGGGCATCATTTTTACGCCTGCTCGCGAGTGTGGCGACCGTATCCTTGAGGTTAACAACCTCTCGAAAACCATTGACGGTGTCAAACTGTTTAGTAATCTGAATTTTACGGTTAATAAAGACGATAAAATCATCTTCCTTTCGCGCAATACTCGTGCAATGACCATTTTATTCGAAATCCTCAAAGACCACATGCCGGCTGATACGGGCTCGTACGCTTGGGGACAGACAATCACAAAGGCCTATTTGCCGCTTGATAATGAGAAGTTTTTTAAAGATGATATTACGTTGATGGACTGGCTTGCGCAATTTTCTGAGGATACCAGCGACCTTTATCTGCGCGGATATTTGGGCAAAATGCTTTTTTCGGGCGAGGAGGTTAACAAAAAGGCGAATGTGCTATCTGGTGGCGAGCGTGTGCGCTGCATGATTGCTCGTATGATGATTCGCAATGCCAACGTGCTGATTCTTGACACGCCAACAAACCATCTCGACCTTGAGTCGATTCAAGCATTCAACAATACGCTTGTCAAATTTAAAGGCAATGTGCTAATGTCGTCGCACGACCATGAGTTTATTCAAACAGTGAGTAACCGCATTATCGAAATAGGCCCTAACGGTATGATAGACAAGATGATGGAATATGATGACTACATCAGCGACGAACGCTTGCAAGAGCAGCGAAACCGATTGTACGAATAGAAAATTAAGAGGTGAATGTTTTGAGGTTTATGGATTGAGATTGCTTGCTGGTCTTAATTCGGCATTCGTCTTTCAGCCATAATCAGACCACCCAAAATCATTGCCATGCCAGCAACTGCAAACGCAGTTATTTGCTCGCCGATGAGTAGGGCTGCGGTTATTACGGTTACCACAGGGTTGAGGTATATGTAGTTTGATGCGCTGACAACGCCGATGTTGCGTAGTACAACATTCCACAAAATGTAGCAAAGCAGCGACGCTACAACACCTAAATAAATTAGGTTCAGGAAAACTCCCGGCTGTGTTAAGGTGTCGATATTTAGGCTTGTATTGTGCAACGCAACAACCGGAAGTACTGTTATTAATCCATAGGAAAATATTTTTCGATTGATAAATTTACTTGAATATTTGCTGATTAACTTTTTCATTATCAGCGAATAAAACGCCCAACACCATGCTGCTAAAAATGCTAATCCGTCGCCAATGGGCGAAAGTATGAGTACAAAATGTCCGTTCAGGACAACAAGTGCCATACCCAAAAATGCCAATAATGAACCTATTATTTGGCGTCGATTCATCCGTTCGTCTTTTGCAAAGACGGTAAGTAAAATTGATGTGAAAATAGGTGTGGTACACACAATTAGCGAAACATTTGAGGTGTTGGTGTACGATATTGCGAAATTTTCGGCCAAAAAATAGAGTGAACCGCCGGTAACGCCAAGAGCGGCAAAAAGTAATTCGTCTTTTATGTTATTGGCAAACAGCTTTTTAGGCGATATTGTCCAAATCAAGATATACGCTAATGAAAATCGGCAAACAAAAATGTCTATTGGTGATAATCCGCTGTTTATAAGGACTTTAGTCGATACAAAAGTTGTTCCCCAAACTAAAATTATCAAAAAAGCCAATATGTGGTAACGCATTGTTGTTCAGGTGTCGGGTGTCAGTTAGTATATTTAACTTTTTTTATTCATCATTTAACATCGCTTACAATGCGGCGTCAAGCACCATCATCATTGCAAAGCCAATTGCAAAGCCGATAGTTGCAATGTTGGAGTGGTGCCCGTCTTGCGATTCGGGAATCAGCTCTTCGATAACGACATAAATCATTGCGCCAGCGGCAAACGATAGCAGATAGGGCAGGATAGGAGTTACTAAATCGGTTAGCAATATGGTGATAATGCCAGCTATCGGCTCAACAACACCCGACAGCGTGCCAAGCCAAAAAGCGTTTGCTTTGCTGCGCCCTTCGGTTTTTAATGGCATTGACACAATAGCACCCTCAGGAAAATTCTGAATGGCGATGCCAATTGCCAAAGCTAATGCTCCCGATAGCGACACAATTGCATTATCAGCCATTGCGCCTGCAAGCACAACGCCG
This sequence comes from uncultured Bacteroidota bacterium, assembly GCA_937899145.1. Classification (GTDB taxonomy): domain Bacteria; phylum Bacteroidota; class Bacteroidia; order Bacteroidales; family SZUA-534; genus RUG13583. The sequence continues at coordinate 1,978 of CALBPW010000543.1, read as the reverse complement.
ACAGCCATGCCTTCAGGAATATTGTGCAATGTGATAGCGAACACAAGCATTGTTGTCTTCTTCAAATTCGATTTTAAACCTTCGGGCTCGTTGGAGTTGATGTGTAAATGCGGAATTATTGTGTCGAGGATTAAGAGGAAAAACATACCTCCTAAAAAACCTATAACAGCTGGCATCCAAGCAGCAATCGACATTTGTTCGCCCATCTCAATAGATGGTATTAGTAACGACCAAACCGACGCCGCCACCATTACACCCGCAGCAAAACCAAGTAAAAGTTTGCGCAATTTGTCGTTTAACTCGTTGCGCATAAAAAATACCATTGCTGCGCCTAAAGTAGTGCCTAAAAAAGGAATCAAAAGTCCGATGAATAAATCCATATTTTTAAAATTTGCGCAAAGATACTTTTATTATACACAGATACCCAACTAAATATATGTTTTTTGCTTGTTTAGTCGGGTATCAGTGTGTATTAAATTTCAGTGTATTCAGAAAAATTGTGATTCTACAATTCTTTCACAAAATCGCTGATTTCCTTTTTGTTAGAGTGCATGGGTGCAGGCTTTGCATTTTTGTCGGCATATCCGCAATCAATTAAGAACGATACTTGCTGTGTGCTTGGAATATCAAACGCTTCGGCAACTTCTTTTGGGTTGAAATTCTTTACCCAGCAAGTGGCTAATCCTTGTTCGGCGGCTTCAAACATCATGTGGACGCCTACTATTGCGGCGTCTGTTTCGCCGCTGTGAGCGTTGTTGTCAAGTGGGTTAGTCCATACCCCGGTAACATCGTAACAAACCATAAAAACCACAGGCGCACGGTAAGCGCTTTTGCTCAGTTGATTGATTTTAGCTATTGACTCTTCGCTTTTAAGTACATATATGCGTTGTGGTTGGTTGTTTTTTGCGGTAGGAGCTACTTGTGCCGCACGCAGAATTTTGTCAATTTTTTCCTGCTCTACAGGTGTTTGGGCGTATTTACGCACGGAAAAACGTCGCTCCGCCAATTCTAAAAATGTTGGATTCATATTGCTTTGTTTTTGATTGCAACAAGCCGAAAAAGTAAGCGCCATTGTTATGGCTGCATAAATCAGGTTTTTCATATTGCATTTATTTTGTTTATGCTGCTAAGTTAAAGTGTTATTCGATTTTTATGTTTCAAGAAAGTAAAAAAATAGAAAGAGAGTCCGAAGACTCCCTTTCATCAATTAACCCAAACCTTATGAAAAAAAACTACGATCCAATCGGATCACTGCAAAGATGCACCATCAAATTTAATCTTGCAAGAGCTACTCGCTATGTTTTTTTATGATAGCAATCAAGTTTCAAAGTCTCAAACATCATATTGTTCCCGTTAAATCGGTTTAAAAAAGATTGGCGCTGATAAAATTTTTATTTTCGCGCAAATATTGTAAAATATGAAGCTGCGGGAAGATTTAATCACACTGCTCAATCAAATGCTTGACGAAAAGTTGATTTACAAACGTAAACATCCGATTTACGATTTGTGGGTGTATAAATACTCACAACGATGCCAAAATAATTGTGTTTGGAACGAGATGACACTGATGGCACGCGGGCTTGTTCTTGATGCCGACTACAATATTATTGCTTGGCCGATGCGCAAGTTTTTTAATCACGACGAAATGCCGCAAGAGCAGATAATGGACATTATGACACCACCATATCAAGTTACCGACAAAGTTGACGGCTCGCTCGGAATACTTGTTCACTACAACAACGAGTATTTCATCTACGGATGGCGAAAGTGTTGTTAATGGGGTTTTGACAGTGAGTAAAAATCAATTTACAGCTTCATCTACAACTTTTTCTAGCAAAGCGTAATATTTGTGTAGCCTGAAATTTACAAAGCCAGTTATAATTATACTTTTGTGTTCAGATATATAGTTATAAAAACTATCAGAAAGAAACACAAATTTTTCTTTAGTATAGTTTTCATCTTCAACTAATATATCAAA
>CALBPW010000542.1 GCA_937899145.1 uncultured Bacteroidota bacterium | reverse complement strand
CAATCAACCATAAAGAATGGGATCCACAAATTGACGAACGCTTGAACTTGACCTTGCATAAAGCACAAAAACGCGAGGTGCGTGCCGCTTTGAGCAATACATTTGGTTTTGGTGGACACAACGCATCGGTTATCTTCAAAAAAATCTGATATAAAAGGTTTTGAAATTCAACATCTTATCGTTTTACGTTAGACGATTGTTTAGCTCAAACAAAGAGTTTCTCGATGATTTGCATCGTATTACTAAACTATACCCGCAAAACGAAAAGTTGTATAAATTAGCTTTTGTGCATAGTTCGGCATCACTTAAATTGCCCGACGGAACGCACATCAACAACGAAAGATTAGAATTTTTAGGCGATGCCATTCTTGATGCCATTGTCGCCGAATATTTGTACAAAACTTTCCCTAACAAACCCGAGGGTTTCCTGACCGAAACGCGCGCAAAAATTGTAAATGGCGAGTCGCTTGCTCATTTAGCCATCACGCTTGGAATCAACAAATACATTGTATCGCACGCTTATCATTTCAAAACAAACAAGAATATTTTGGAAGACGCTTTTGAGGCCATGATTGGTGCTCTCTACCTCGATCAAGGATACCGAAAAACACGGCAGTTTGTTGTTAACAGATTGATAGCCAAATATATCGACATTAACCTTGTGCTAAAAACCGAAAATAATTACAAAAGCAAATTGCTTGAATGGGGGCATCAGAAAAATGTTGAAATAGTTTTTAATACCTTAGTGGTTGACAAAGACGAACGTCCGTTGCATTTTTCTTCAGAATTAGAGATTGATGGCGCACCAAAAGCCTCTGGCTATGGCACAAGCAAAAAAGAAGCTGAACAAGATGCGGCACGACAATTTTTAACAATTATAAACGGTTGATTTTAAACTATATGCCAATGGAAACAACTGTAATTGCAATAGTATCGTCGGAATCGCTTTATCGGTTAGCGTGGCTAATAAATCAACAAGTTGAATTAAACTTATCGGAGGCTGAACAAATAAAAATAATGCACCAACAACGTAAAGAAATACACTCCTTTTTCGTTTTTAGCCATACCGACAAAAATCAAAAACTTCGCTATTCATTAATTCAAAATAAAAGCGAACATGGTCCACTTGTGCCATCATTAAAACAAATCGATTATTTTTTCAGAATAGATAGTGAAACATCTTTTGCCACAAGCGATGTGATGGCTAAATTAAAACATATCAAAGAGATACAACTGTCGCAAATTGTTGATGCGAAAAATCTGAAAAAGGGGGAGCCAATTTTTTCTATCAATCTTTTTTATAACATCAAAGATGGATTTGGCCCGTTTTGACACACTAATTTTCGATTTTGGCGGTGTAATTCTCGACATCAATCCCGACCTGTCGCGAAAAAAATTTGCCGAAATGTTAGGCGTCGAAAATGCAAAACAATTGGAATGTCAACAAGTGCCTCAAACTTACGAACGTGGTGAAATTAACCGAAATGAGTTTGTGCAGAAAATCAATCAGATAGCAAAAACGAGTTATTCAGCAAAAGAGATTTTAACGGCTTGGAACGCAATGCTACTACACTATCAGCCTCAACGCATTGAGTGGATAAAACAGCTGCGAAAAACCCACAAACTGCTGATGCTGAGCAATACCAACGATGCTCATTTTGAATTTTTCCATACAAAACTACAAGCTGAATATGGAGTTACTTTCTACGATTTGTTCGACCATGTGTATTTGTCAAACGAAATGCACTTGCTAAAGCCATCGCTTGAAATCTTCCAAACTGTTATCGATGAACAAAAATTAAATCCACAACGTACTTTATTTATTGAGGATACAAAAGAAAACGCTGAAGCTGCGCAAAAGGTTGGCTTACAAACACTTCTAATTCCGCGCAACAGCAATTTCTTCGAGTTTTTCGATTGATCTTGCTGTCTGTGCAAGAAGCAATCACCCTACAACAAGTGCAGCATCAGGAAAATCATATAAAAACTCAACTTTGCCTTTTTGCAGATTCACCTTACAACAAAAATGTTGCAATCCGTTTGTAACTATCAGATATTCAACATTTAATTTCAGATTGTAAACGGCTATTTGGTCGAAAACTTTTTGCGTAATGCCAACATGCGGCGCTTTACACTCAACAATCAGACTTGGCAGTGTCTGCCTATTGTAAACTACAATATCGCAACGTTTTTTTAGCCCATTAAACGCTATTGGTTGCTCAACAGCAATAAGCCCTTGTGGAAAACCCAAGGCCAACAGATGCTGAACAATATTTTGCCGCACCCACTCCTCAGGCGTAAGCTTCACTTGCTTTTGCCGAATGGGATCAAAAACCTTATCACCGCATGTGCGAATCAGTGCCGTATAGTTTGGCAGATTTAATTCCATGCGGCAAAATTATTGATTTTCGGCATTTGCGCACAACATTAAATGTCTTTACCAGAAAAGGTTTTCTCTTATCCCTAAATCGAACCTGCCCTTATTTATATTACATGGCTTGCCGTCAAAATAGTGAAAATCAAAGGTGCCAGATACAATAGCCTCATAAAATTCATCATCGATGTACATCATTTGCACACGTTTAAATGCGAATTTACCTGAGCAAATATTTGGAATTGTTTCAGTAGGATTATCACCCCGTTTTATTTCAACTTTTATTTCCGCATTTGAGAGGTTAAAAGTTTTGCTATCAAGCAAATATAGATTTTCAACACGATTGATAGTAGTATCGCATGGTATAGTAATAGTTAGTACCATATCGCGATTATCATCGTACCGATAGTATCTATAACTTGAATTATAGCCATTTAGTGCCATTTTTAGCGATTTTGTTGTGTCGTTCCATACAAAATAACATGGTGTATTAATTTGTGCTCCCGAAGTAAAATAATCGCCATTTATTTGCGCACCAAAAGTATTGTATCCGCTCTCGCTGTATTGAGGCAGATTGCTGTCGTTTGGGTCGGCAATCCAGATAGACCTGTCAACATCGTAATCGTCTGATGAACAAGCTACAAAGACGGCTGCGGCAGCCAAGCAAAATATTGATGATAATTTTTTCATAGTTTTTCCTCCTTTAAGTCATTTTTTGAAAATTGATAAGTTATTTGAAAACCGCAACCTATTCCATCTGTTTTTCCAAATGGCGACATTGAGCCAAATGCCACAAAATAAGGAAATTGGAACTCGGCGCTGATTGAATTTTTATGACCAAACATCCAGCCAACACCAATGTAAGCAGGCATCGAAAAAAAGTCGGGACTACCAACTTTATCTTCAATTTTACTCTTTTTGCCATCATCGCTGGTCATGTGTGCTTTTGTTACGTTGCCAACATTGAAATTCAAAACGGCGCAAGCCCGCAAGTAAGGCGTCGGGCGGCCATCGGCACGTGTTGTGAATCTGAACTCAAGCGGAATTCCGGCAAAAAAACTGTTTTGGTCGATGCTATTAACGCGGTAATAATAAGTGTTGTATCCGTCTTCCTTCAACTTGTAATAGAAAAAATCGTGGCTTGTAGAGTAGCTGCTTTTCATCATCGATAGCCGCAAACCGCTTGCCACGCTAACTTTGTAGGTAAAATAATGCTCAAATGAAAAATTCAAATATCCACTACCAACCGACCCAAACGAAAAAATGCCATAACAATCGCACCAATCGTACCAATCATAACCATAATCATTCCTATAAGCGCGCACATTATCAATCATTTCCGTTGTCAAATCGATGAAATTATAGCCAATTCCCACATTGAATGCGTTATAATTTTTAGCGGCATCCACATTTAAATTTATACTCAACAGCACGAGTGTCGAAAAAAATAGTTTTCTCATTTTGATATATGTATTGATTTAATTATAAACTATTTGAGTTAAAATATCCATCATCGGGTTTAATAATTCAATAGATATAGTTTTGCAGTAAACTACATCCGATTTACTTTAAAGACGATTCTTAATTGAAAAAGGTTTCGTATGAATGACAATTTGCAAAAAATAAACCCTACCAAAATCGGATAATAAGTAAAGAAATGCTTTTTTATCTTTGAACAGAATATTTGATTTTTTTACAGCAAAGCAATTGCTCATTAAAATATTGAAAATAAACGAGAAAACTCCATAAG
>CALBPW010000541.1 GCA_937899145.1 uncultured Bacteroidota bacterium | reverse complement strand
TTGGCATTTGTTGTTTCATGAGAAATTGATATTTCCTGTTTATTTCTATTTTTACCAAAAAATAATACAATGAAAACAAAATCAATATTCACAATTTTAGCATTATCGTTAAGTTTAACCACGTTTGCGCAAACGAGCAATCTGCCTAAATTCAGCAAAATCAAGGTTTTCGGAAAAATCGAAGTCAACATTCAAAAGGGCAATGATTATAGTATCAGTTTCAAATCAGATGCAAGCGATTCAAAATCAGTGTCTTTTGATATGCTTGGCGATGAACTCCACATCAAAGCAAAATCGCCGATTCCGAAGCAGACAAACGCTGTGGTGCAAGTTTTGTGCTCGGAGGTTGAAGTTATTGAAATTGGTGGCGGTGCAAAATGCTATACAACAGGCGCTTTATCGGCTGAAACATTGCATTTAGAAGCAGGCGCAGCGTCTGAAATCGATTTCACACTTGAAGCCGATTCAGTTTCAGTGAGAGTGTCGAAAAACGGTTTTGTCCGTCTGGCAGGAAAAACGCGCGCAGTTGCTTTAAAAGCCTCAACAGGAGGCTCTTACGAGGCTGAAAAAATGGATTGCAACGTTATTTATGCCGATATGAAAACTGGAGTTGCACGAGTCAAAGCAGAGCAAATAGTTGCTAACATTGCCGAAAAAGCTGCCATTTTCTATATTGATAATCCAAAAATTGTTGAAAAGGAAGGCTCAAAAGGCGAAATAGCTCGCGACCAAGAATGAATTATTTGAGATTCAGAATTTTAGTAAATGAAAATGCATCAATAATCTCTAACCCCTAAACTTTCTAAACTTTTATGGAAATAAAATCAGCCGAATTTGTTGTCAGCAATACCGATCACAAAAAATGTCCCAAGCCCGATATGCCAGAGTACGCCTTTATCGGACGTTCAAATGTGGGCAAAAGTTCGCTTATCAATATGCTTACAAGCAATTCAAAATTGGCAAAAGTATCAGGAAGGCCGGGTAAAACGCAGACAATCAATCATTTTCTTATAAATAGAAATTGGTATCTTGTTGATTTACCGGGGTATGGCTACGCACAGGTTGCCAAAAAAGACCGCAAAGTTTGGGAAACTTTCATCGGCGATTATATCCGCAATCGCGAAAACCTTTTCTGTCTTTTCATCTTAATCGATTCGCGCCATGCGCCACTTGCCATCGACCTTAATTTTATCAATTGGGCTGGCACATCGGGAATCCCAATCGCCCTTATTTTTACAAAAGCTGACAAACTTTCGAAAACCGCTCTGACAGCTAATATCGAACTGTATAAGCGACGTTTGTTGGAAGATTGGGAAGCGTTGCCGCCAATTTTTTGCACATCGTCTGAAAAACACATCGGACGCGATGAGGTGCTGTCGTTTATCGAAAATTGTAACACTGCAAATTGAACTTGTAACGACAATAAATTTTAGATTTTGAGCCATCAACTTTCAACTTGTTCAACTAATTTATTGTTGTTTGGTTTAAAAACTTACATTTGCATCTCATAAAAATTAAATATGGCAAAAACCAAACAAAATTTAGAGCTGAAAGACGCTATAGTTGAGGCAATTAAGCAGAAAAAAGGACACGAAATTGTGATTATCGATTTAACCGGAAACACGCAAGCTGTCGCCGATTATTACATAATTTGTCACGGAAGCTCAAGTTCGCAAGTTGATGCTATAACTGATAACATCGAGCGGTTTGTCCGCACCGAAACAAGCGAACACCCATCACACATTGAAGGTCAACAAAACGCGCTTTGGGTGCTGATGGACTATGGCAATATTATTGTTCACATTTTTCAAGAAGAAATCCGCAGTTTCTATAACATTGAAGACCTTTGGGCTGATGCTAAAAAGGTGATTGTCAATACTGAAGAATAAACAAATATGAATAGCGAGAAAAAAAATGATGTTAAAAACAACATCAACTCAAATTCCACAAATAAGATAAAAAACAAAGTGCCGAAATTTAACTATAATTGGATTTTTGGAATCATTGCCATCGCACTTTTAGGATTTATGTTTTTGTCGCCAATGAGCAGCAACGAACCGCTTGAAGTTAGTTGGAACAGAGTGGAACAAGAAATGCTTAAAAATCATGATATTAATAAGTTAGTGGTTGTCAACGGGAAAAAAGTTGAGGTTTTTATTAAACCCGAAAAACTATCAGAAGCTCGATACTCCGACGTTAACAAATCAAACAAAAAAATAACCTATACGCTTAATCCTCAGTATTTTTTCACAATTGGTTCAGTTGATAGGTTTGAGGAAAATTTATCTAAAGCTAAAGAAAAATACGCAATTGAAGAAGCCGTTGATATTAAGTACGAAGAGCGCCAAGACCACACGGGCGCAATCCTCAACTGGATAATTTTCCCATTGTTGTTGATAGGCGTTTGGCTGTTCATCTTCCGCCGTATGACAGGCGGTGCAGGTGGTGCGGGCAGCCAGATTTTCAATATCGGCAAGTCGCGAGCTAAAATATTCGATAAAGACGCTTCAGATGTAAAAATCGATTTTAAAGATGTTGCTGGACTTGAAGAAGCGAAAATTGAGGTGAAAGAGATTGTCGATTTCTTGAAAAATCCTGACAAATACACACAATTAGGCGGAAAAATTCCGAAAGGCGCGCTTCTTGTCGGTCCTCCGGGAACTGGAAAAACGCTGCTTGCCAAAGCCGTTGCCGGTGAAGCGCATGTTCCATTCTTCTCACTTTCCGGCTCCGATTTTGTCGAGATGTTTGTTGGCGTTGGAGCGTCACGCGTCCGCGACCTTTTCAAACAAGCTAAGGAAAAGGCTCCTTGCATCATCTTTATAGACGAGATTGACGCCATTGGAAAAAGCCGTGACTCCAGATAC
>CALBPW010000540.1 GCA_937899145.1 uncultured Bacteroidota bacterium | reverse complement strand
GGATAATGTATCTCAGAACGGCAAAAAATTACGCGAGAGCATCATAGAGACCGCTGAAACATGGCAGTCAAAAAATTTCGTTCCCAGTGAATTTATTTCTTACGTCAAAGATGAGAGCAAAGTTGCCTTTAACTGGACGATGATAGATAAAATCACGCCCCGGCCGTCTGACGATGTAGGCAGAATGTTAGCTGACTCAGGCGTTGAAGACATGAACACTGTTATAACTTCAAAGAGGACGTATATTGCTCCGTTTGTAAATGCAGAAGCCCCTGAATATCTCGTAATCGAAGACAATTTCCCGAACGGCCGTCCCGAACTTGAAAAAGCAGGACTTTACTTTACAAATCGTGAAACGGTGGATAAAGTGGAAAAAATGAAAGTCTGCACATGCCTGAATCCGCTCCACACATTCCTTGCCGTTAGCGGTTGCTTGCTTGGCTACACCTTGATTGCCGACGAAATGAAAGATGCTGATTTACTCCGTCTTGTAAAACGTCTTGGCTACGACGAGGGCCTGCCTGTCGTTGTCGATCCGGGAATCATCAAACCAATCAACTTTATCTACGAGGTTGTGAATATTCGCATTCCAAACCCATTTATGCCCGACACTCCGCAGCGCATCTCGTGCGACACAAGCCAAAAACTCAGCATTCGCTTTGGCGAGACAATCAAAGGCTATCTGTCGCGTAACGATTTGAATATAAACGACTTGAAAGTTGTACCAGCCGTATTTGCCTTGTGGCTGCGCTACCTGATGGCGATAGACGACAACGGAAACGCCTTCGAACTCAGTCCCGACCCGCTTTTGGACGAGTGCAAAAAATATGTTGCCAACGTAAAACTTGGTGGAGATGCCGCCGCTGCTTGCAAAGATGTAGAGCCACTTTTGCATCGTAAAGAGATTTTTGGTGTCGATTTGTTTGAAGCAGGCCTTGCCGATGCCGTTTGTGAGTATTTTGCGAAACTAATTTCGGGAAAAGGCGCAGTGCGTGAGTTCTTAAAACAATTGTAATTTAATTAGTTACATAAATCAATTTTAGAAAGCATCGCTTTTGCGGTGCTTTTTTTTGTGTTGTTTTTGGTTAAAAGCGATGTTATCCTCTTGGGATTTTTGGATTAAATTGCTAAATGTTATCTTGATAAAAATGTAACTGACATACGCATTTATCAAGATAAATTGAAAATTGCAATACTTTTATAAGTTGATTTTTTAGATATATGACACCAACCGCACAGACACAAGCCGCCGCTACCTTTGCCGCCTTTTGGGCTGGTCGTGGCGATGAAAAACAAGAAACTTCACGTTTCTGGATTGATCTATTACAGAATGTTTTAGGCATCGACAATCCTGCAAAATACATTGAATTTGAAAAACGAGTGAAACTCTCGCACACATCGTTTATCGATGCTTATATTCCTGATACAAAAGTTCTTATTGAGCAAAAAGGCGCAAAAATCGACCTGCACAAAAAATATGCGCAAAGCGATGGCGAAGAACTGACACCTTACGAGCAGGCCAAACGCTATGCCGATGAGATGCCGAACTCGCTGCGGCCGCGCTGGATTGTGGTTTGCAACTTTCAAGAATTTTTGGTTTACGACCTCGAAAAACCACACACCGAGCCCGAACAAATCTACCTGAAAGACCTTGAAAAAGAGTATTACAGGCTGCAATTCCTTGCCGACGCCAAGCACGATTATCTGCGGCGCGAGGAGGAACTCTCGTTACAGGCTGGCGTGTTGGTTGGCAAACTCTACGACGCACTTATCAAGCAGTATATCAATCCGAAAGACGAGCAGAGCCTGCGTTCGCTCAACATTTTGTGCGTACGGCTGGTATTCTGCCTTTATGCCGAAGATGCCGGACTTTTCGCCACTCGCACGGCTTTTGAGGATTATATCCGCTCGTTCTCAATTGAGAATACACGTAAAGCATTGATAGACTTGTTTAAAGCCCTTGACACCAAACTTGAAAATCGTGATCGCTACGATACAAAACTAACGGCCTTTCCATACGTAAACGGCGGACTTTTTGCTGCGGAAAATATTGAAATACCGAACTTTACCGATGAGATTGTTGATGTGCTTTGCAATCATTGCGCCCCATTCAATTGGAGCGACATCTCACCGACAATTTTTGGAGCCGTGTTTGAGAGCACATTGAACCCCGACACACGGCGTAAAGGCGGAATGCACTACACCAGCGTGCAGAACATACATAAGGTTATCGCCCCGCTATTTATGGACGATTTGAATGCGGAATTTGAATCGATTATGGGCGGAGGTGCCGAAACGAGGCGCGCCTCGTCTCTTCGCGAGCGTGACCAAAAATTACAGGATTTTCAAAAAAAACTTGGTTCGCTCACCTTTCTCGACCCCGCCTGCGGTAGCGGCAATTTCCTGACAGAGACATACGTAAGCCTGCGCCGACTTGAAAACAAGGTTATCAGTGCGCTCAACAGAGGCGAAAAAGTAATTGGTTTTGAAGATTTCATACACGTAAAAATCAGTCAGTTCTACGGCATTGAGATTAACGACTTTGCCGTAACCGTAGCCAAAACCGCACTCTGGATTGCCGAAAGCCAGATGATTCGCGAAACCGAAACCATTTTGAGCCAAAATATTGATTTTCTGCCACTAACCACCAATGCTTTCATTGTTGAAGGCAACGCCCTGCGCACCGATTGGGCAACATTGCAACCCATCGACACCAACAGCGCACCAACCGAAGGCCTTTTCTGCGGCTTCACCACACAAACCGATGGCACACAGCATCATTACGACTATATTATCGGAAATCCGCCGTTTGTGGGAAAAAAGGAACAATCAGCAGAACAAAAGGCAGAACTTGTTTCTCTTTTTCCAAAAACATTAAAAGGTGTTGGGAATCTTGACTATGTAACAGGCTGGTATGCAAAAGCAGCAACGTTTGTAAAAGATACAAGCACCCAATGTGCGTTTGTGTCGACAAATTCAATAACACAAGGTGAGCAAGTTCCAATATTATGGTCGTATCTTACAGAGCAAAGGTTGACAATAAATTTTGCGTGGCGCACATTCCGTTGGGATTCCGAATCGAACCAAAAGGCGCACGTGCATTGCGTGATTGTGGGATTCTCGTGTAGGGACGCATTGAATGCGTCCGCCGACGCGAAAAATACGGACGCACGCGGTGCGTCCCTACGGCGGATTTTCAATGCTGATGGAACAATTGTAAATGTCCGAAACATAAACGGTTATTTGTTGGATGCACCAAATGTTTTTATTGATAATAGGCAAAAACCTTTATGCAATGTTGCTGAAATCAGTTATGGAAGTATGCCAATTGATGACGGCCATTTGATTCTTTCAAAAGAAGATGCGGATAAAATAATAGCAGAAAATTCCACAAACACAAAATTTGTGCGAAGATATGCTGGCGGAGATGAGATTTTGAATAACGGCGAACGATATTGCTTGTGGTTGAAGGATGCAACTATAAATCAAATGAAAAGTTCAAGGTTGATTGAGGCACGAATAAATGAAACTCGTGATTTTCGAAGTGCTTCGTCACGTATGCAAACATTGAAACTTGCCGACACCCCGTGGCTTTTCGGTGAAATACGTCAGCCTGACACGCAAATGCTTGTTATTCCCAAGGTATCGTCGGAACGAAGGAAATATATACCAATTGCATTTGTTCAGTCTGATATAATCATAAACGGAAGCGCATTGATTGTTCCTAATGCTACGTTTTATGAATTTGGCATTCTTATAAGTAGTGTGCATAATGCGTGGATGCGTGCTGTCGCAGGAAGAATGAAAAGTGATTATCAGTATTCAGGAAGTATTGTTTACAACAATTTCCCGTGGAGCAATCCTACTGACGAACAAAAAACAACAATTGAAACAACAGCCCGCGCTATTTTGGAAGCGAGAGATAAATATGCAAATGAAACACTCGCCAATTTGTATGATGAGACATTTATGCCCATTGAGCTGCGCCGCGCCCACCGCGCCAACGATGAAGCGGTGTTGGCAGCGTATGGTTGGCCAAAAAATTTGCAGGAATCGGAAATTGTGGCGCGACTGTTTGAGATGTATGAGGCTATGATAAAGAGGAAATAAACAATTGATTAAAACAAAATTCTATTTTTTGCCCTGCATTCGCCTTGCGCCAAATAACAAAAATTTGTTGAACTTTTACTATTCACAAACGTGTTTTTCTATTAGCTTTTTCAACTCATTAAGGTTTTTGGCGACAGGGTACTGTGGATAGTCTTTAACAACATTTTCAGGTGGACAATATAGAATACCTACATCTGCCGATTCTACCATTGGAATGTCGTTGTACGAATCGCCAAAAGCCAAAACTTTGTATTTCAGACTTTGGAATGCTTCTACAGTTCGGCGTTTTGGATCGGCTTGGCGCAGCTTGTAATCAACAACTCTGCCTGTTTTGTCAATTTCGAGCGAATGGCAAAGCAAAAATGGATTTTCAAGTTGTTCCATTAGCGGCTTGGCAAATTCCACAAATGTGTCAGAAACAATTGCAAAGCGCGTAACCTTGCGTAGCCAACGAGTAAACTCAAGCGCACCATCAAGAGGTTTCATAGTAGATATAACTTCCTGAATATCTTGTATTTTCAGATTATTTTCGTCAAGTATCTTTAACCGATAACGCATTAGCTCGTCATAATCCTTAATATCGCGAGTAGTGAGTTTTAATGCGTCAATACCAGTTTTTTTTGCAAAATTTATCCATACCTCTGGCACAAAAACTCCCTCTAAATCAGCGCATACTATCCACATATTATTTATTTTTTCGTTTTTATATTTTGATAACAAATTTATTGCTTTTTGTGTTATACAAAAATTTAGTGTGTTTTCTTTATTGGTATTTGCAAGCCATACTATTGCCTAACTGATTCAATCAAATCTTCAAAAAGAAATATTACAATAATTCGTTCTTTACTTGTAAGGTGTTATATATTATTGATTATCAAATATTTACACCGTATTATATGTATTAATGTTTCACGTGGAACTATCGGCCGAAATATACAAGAAGCACATTAATATCACTTGGACTGACACCTGAAATACGAGATGCCTGTCCTATAGTTGTTGGTGCATATTTTGCAAGTTTTGTTCGAGCTTCTATAGTAATTGAATTTAACTTTGAGTAATCAAAGTTTGCTGGAATTTTAAGATTTTCAAGTTTTCGTAATTTTTCCGCATTGTTTTTTTCGCGTTCCACATAACCTGAATATTTTATATTAAACTCCGCTCCTTCTACCACTTCGCGCGCCTCGTTCTTAAATTCTGAAATTGAATCAATAGATTCAAGCAACATTGGTAATGATATGTTCGGCCGTGATAAAATTTGTGAACAGATCGGAAGAGCACACGTCTGAACTCCAGTCACTAGCTTATCTCGTA
>CALBPW010000539.1 GCA_937899145.1 uncultured Bacteroidota bacterium | reverse complement strand
CTCTTCCGATCTTCCACCATTTCGTTTTGCGATTTTTGCCAATGATCTTTACGACATCACATCTCAACTGTCTTTACAAGTTGGCTTGCGCTGTTCGTTTTACAATAAAATCGGAGCGTCAACCGTTTACCAATACGACGAAACAAGAGGCGTGAATCAGTTTTGTGTGGTGGATAGCGTGGTTTATGCCGATGGAGAATCGGTGCTGAAATATGTAGCGTTTGAGCCTCGGTTATCGCTTAAATATATGATTAACAATTCGAGTTCGGTGAAACTTAGTTATAATCGCAATGCGCAGAATATCAGCTTGTTAAGTAATAGTTCGATTTCGACACCCGAAGATATTTGGAAACTTGCCGACACTTATATTAAACCAATGAAAGTGAATCAGATGGCACTTGGTTACTATCGGAATTTTTGTGGAGATATGTTTGAAACGAGTGTTGAGGTTTATTACAAGACATCGCGCCATTCGTATGAGTTTCGCGAAGGTGTAACTGTCGCTCCATCAGATCATTATGAATCAATGCTGATTGATGTTGACGGCGAAAATTATGGTGTCGAATTTTTGTTTAAGAAAACAATGGGACAATTAACAGGTTCATTATCATACACTTATTCGCGTTCGTTTCATAAATCGCATGGTCAATTTGAAGAAGAAAAGATTAACAATAACAAAAAGTTTGCATCATCGTTCGACAAACCGCATGATTTGAGTATCGCCTTAAGTTATGCCTACAATCGGCGCATCAGATTTGGAGCAAATTGGGCATTTAGTTCGGGACGCCCATATACCAGCCCTGAATATGTTTATCAATTTCAAAATCAGCAAGTTGTACAATATTCTGAACGTAATAAATATCGTATCGAGCCATACCATCGCCTCGATTTATCGTTGAGTATCGACGAAAATTTGCGCAAAAAGCGCTCGTGGAAAGGCAGTTGGACATTTTCGGTGCTGAACGTTTACGCACACAAAAACGCCTACTCAATAACTTATAAGCGCGATGTGCCAAGTGCCGATAACGACTACAATATGTTCAGTTTGTACAAAATTTATCTGATTGGCGTACCGTTCCCGACAATTACTTATAACTTCACATTTTAGCGGATGAAAATGCGTAACTACATATCGGAATTGATTGCCGGAATTGCAACTTTCGGAATTATTGGCTGTCAAGATGTTTATGAGAATAAAGATTTGGATGCTAACGAGTTACTGCCTGTTGTGAGTGCTACAATTTATAACGATAGTGTAAATAAATTTGTCGATTTATCTTACGCCAAATCGCTTTATGGCATTTATTCTAATAATGTAAGTGAGGCGGAAATTGCGCTTATTGCTGGCGATGGAACTGAAATGCGGTACTTGCCGACGGCGTATAGCGGTCAGTATAAGTTAGATGCGGTAGATTTCCGCCCGATTGTCGGGCAAAGTTATATTTTGCGCATAATAATGCCAGATGGCGATATTTTGGAGTCGCAGCCGCAGATTATTCCTGAGCCGCTGAAAATCAGCAATGTAACTCTTGACCAATATGCAACCCGGCAAGTGGAAATCAAGGAAAATGGCAAAACGTCATTTGCCACCGAAACGGGTTTGGGCTTTTATGCGCAGGTCGATTTTGATGGTCGAAACACTATCTATTGCCGCTATCGTGGCGATTACATTATTTATACAGTTGAGTTTCCTCAGGTCGAAAGTGTCAGTTATTTTGAATTGCAAAATCCTGACAATCTGTATGATACAACGTGGTTTACCATTTATCCTAATAAGCGTAACGATATTTTTACGCTAACGCAGTCAACTGATTTTCCTGAAATACAAATATTTAGAAAGGGCGTTCCGTATTCGGCGCAGGAGTTAAATTTGTTGTGTGATTTTTTGGATAAGGATATTGTGAAAGATTCGAAGACGATATGCACATACGTTTTTTGCGATGTGATTTCAATGAATTCAGATACTTACGATTTTTTTGAAAGTGCCAAACAACAACTTACCGAACCATTTAGAATTTACGACCCGGTGCCGTCGCAACTGCCGTCAAATATGTACAATGTAACTAATGCGAACAAACCTGTTTTGGGCTTGTTTGAAGCCTCGGCACGTACAACTCGAATCTTCAAAATAGTGTATGATGCAGGTTTTGACGCCTATCATGTTACCGATGTTACGGGACAGATAATTCCAGAAATTGGCGCTGCACTGTCGCGTAGTACAACTGTTTATACCACAATAACTTATGATACAGTGCAGATTAATAATTTGCCTGAACCTGACACAATTCAAGTTGATACTTTAGCTGTGCGGATGGCGCGAAATTTTTTGAACAAAACGAAATAGAATGAAGCAAATTGTTAACATAACCGCATTATTATTGATTTTCGTTTTTGCGATAAATGCACAAGCGCAAACAGAATTTGTTTTTGTGCATCTGAATAAAAATCAGGCTGTTACTGGTGATGTGGTTGAGTATTCGGCTTATCTTTTAACCTCTGATAATAAACCAAGTACAACTATATATTTTCAACTTGTTAATCCTGAAAAGCAAGTGGTACTGCGGTGGTGGCAGAAAATTGAAAATGGAAAATGTGCCGGACAATTTATTGTGCCAGATAATTTGCCGACTGGTGTTTTTCAATTGTTTGCTTATACTTATATGTGTGCAAATCAAGATGATAAGTATAAATTTCATACACCTTTGATAATTACAAACTATGATAACCAATCAACTGCTTACTTGCGCTATTCGCCTGATTATATGAGTAATACATTGGCTTCAGTTTTACAGGATATTAAGGGAGATTCGGCAATAGTTGTGTGCCAACTTTATAATAATCTGAACTGTGATAATCTTGAATGGCAGATTGTTGAAAATGATAGAATTATAGCACGGCAAAGTGTTGATTATGAGGGTAAAACTCGCATTGCATATTTGCCGGAAAAAGGGAATAAATATGATTTGGTTTTGCATCAGCGGTGTGGGGTTGAACGTCGTGTGTCATTGCCAAATGCCTATGAACCAAATATTTTGCTGTCAGATTTTGCAGATGTTGTTGAATGTAAAATTGTTCAGCCAATAAATGACAACGCCACTCATCAGTTAGATTTAAAAGTTTTAAATAAAGATAAAATGTTGATTGATACTGTTTTTGCATCAAATTCTAAAGTGTTAAGAATTGCTAAAAAGCGGCTGAAAGTTGGTGTGAATCAGTTTGTTGTTAAGTATGTAAATTCAGAACAATCAAACAGCTGTGCGTATTATTTGTCAATGTTTTCAAGCCAAACTACTGATACAATTCAGTATGCTGATAAGGTTAACATCACTCTGCCTCAAGCGCTTTCCGATAGTTTGCTGTCAGCATCGGTATCGATAACGGCAAACAATTTATTATTGCAGATGGCCCCCCCTGCTAATATTGAGGATTTTTCAGCTTTGACGGCTAAAACTGGGATTTCCGCTGCATTACCTTTATCAGAAAAACCAATTTTAGGCAATTCAATAAAATTTGAACCTGAACCATTTGTGGATAATTATAAAGAATTGTCATTCAATATTATAGAAGGCGTTGTGCGCGATGCCGAAACAAAAGCACCTTTCGATAGTGTGCTTATAATTGCTTCATATACTGACAATTCATCTAATTTTGAGCAAACATTTACAAACAGCGAGGGTGAATTTTTATTTGTTATTGATTCGCTATGGGACGACCGCCCAATTGTTTTGCAAATCATTGGAAATGAATATGTTGACAAAAAGGCGGAGTGGGTTTTGAAATCTGCAGAAAATGCCAATTCCAAATCAGAAATCGCTACAGCCGATTCGGTTTTGCTTGATAGTAGATTTTTGCGTATATTTAACAATATTCGCAAACGCAGTTTGGTAAATCGTGTTTTATACAAAAATGAAATTACGCCAGCAAAACCATCCGCCGACTCAATTCCAAGTTTTTATAATATTCCGGATAAAGTTATCTATCCTACTGATTATGCTGAGTTTAGCAATTTTTCTGACATCTGTGCCAACATAGTTCCAAGCGTTAAAATGGAATACGACCGTCGTCGCGGCTATAGGTTTAGCATTGTAATTACAGAGTCGCAAATGGTGGCTAAAGAGAACGTGCTTATTTTACTTAATGGCGTTCCTTTTTCAAATTTGGCGTACATTGCTTTGCTATCATCAGCACAAGTTAAACGCATTGATGTTTTCAACTCGGTGTTTATGTATGGACATTTGAAATACAATGGCGCAATTGCTATCTATACTTATAATCAAGATATTACAGCTTCTAATTTTAACAATCCCGCCTATATTTACTCAAACAGAACTAATGCCGTTAGCGCAACGCGGCAGCTTAAATATGGCAAAACACCTCCAACCGTCGGTTTGTGTGTTTATTGGAATGCTGATTCTGACGCTTCTGTTTTGCATAATATTCAACTCGAAAATTTGCAAAAAGGCGATTATCGACTTATGATAAATGGAATCACAAAATCGGGGCTGCCTTTGTCGTTTTTGAAAAATATTGTAATTAAGTAAGATGCGAAAATTGTTTTACATATTATCATTGCTTTTAACAATCGGTTTTTCGGCAGCTGCCCAAACCGATTTGGTTGATGATGATGTTTTGTGTGCTCGTCAATATAACAATAAATACCCGACTGATCAGAAACAGTATTTTGGAAATTGGGAGCGAGGCACAGTCTTGCTCGAGAATGGCAAAACGGCATCGGGGTATTTTTTGCGCTACAACCAGATGCTTGACGAGCTTGCATGGCTGCGCGAGGACGACTACAACGTTGGTTTGGTCATTAAAGAAAATGTGCGCGAATTTACGCAAGGTGGCATCGGTGAAGGAACAAAACCAAAGCGCTTCTTGAAAGTTCTTGTGCCGGAACTTGCGGGTTTACAGAAAACTATGATGTATTTGCAAGTGCTTGCCGATGGGCAAACTCGGCTTTTTTGTCAGCATAAAGCCAAACTGACGACACACACGGGCTTAATTAGTCCAAAATCATATTATTATTTGGATTATGGCGGTAAGTTGCACAAAATCAGTCTGAATCGTTGGTCGTTTTGCCAAACATTCTCAAAAACCGACCGCGCAATAATGAAAGATATTATCCGCAAAAATCACTTGCGGGTTCATCGGATTGCAGATATGGCGCGGTCCGTAGAACTTTTTAATGTGGAAAACAACCATTGATTAGCAATCTACGGCCGCCCATAGCATCAATACAAAGCGCCAATAGCAAAATTTATCATCGTTGATATTCATTTTTACATTTCATAAACTTATTTTCGCGCCAAAAATTTGTAAAAATGACGATTGTTTTACTCGCAATTTATTTAATAGTTCCGTTACTGATTGTTATTGGTTATCAGCGTTTTAAGATAGTCCGACAACTTGGTACTGTTATTGTTGCTTATGCCGTTGGTTTACTGATGTCGCTTAGCGGATTTATGCATCTGCCTGATGCAGGGGTTACTGAAAAAATGCAAACAACGTTGCTTAGCATCTCAGTGCCAATCGCCATTCCTCTTATGTTGTTTAATTGCAATTTCCGGCTCTGGGCGCGCTCTCTCAAAAAGACAACTATGGCACTTGTTG
>CALBPW010000538.1 GCA_937899145.1 uncultured Bacteroidota bacterium | reverse complement strand
TGTCAATGTGATGTACGCAAACGGCAAGCGTACCGATTTGAACACTCAACACGAGGGCTATTTTTCATTGTCGGGGTTATATAATTTCAAATTTGTAACCACATCGTTGTCAACTGATTTAACATATAATACACTGAAAAGCAATATGATGGGTAATCCGCAACCACGTAGAGTAACCTTCCTTTCGGCTTTAAATGTGCGAGCTGCAATACCACATTTTTCAGCAACCGGCACGCTTGTGGCAACGCATATCACTGAAAAAGTTGACTTCGGATCTCGCCCTGATGATATTAAACGATTATCGCCTGCATTTAACATAAAGTGGTATAATAGCTACTTGACATTACGCGCAATGGCTAAAGAAACATTTCGCACACCAACGTTCAACGAGTTGTATTACACCACATTAGGAACAACAGGACTAAAACCTGAAAAGGCGCACGAGTTGAATGTTGGCGGAACGTTCAGCATCGAAAATTTTGGTTTGTCGGTAGATGTTTTTGCCAATAAGATTGAAAATAAGATAGTTGCAATACCAACAATGTACGTTTGGAAGATGTCGAACTATGGCAAGGTAGATATTTTTGGAGCGGACGTTTCTATCGATAAAAAAAATGAAATGGCTGATTTTCAGTTAGAAATAAAGGCTAATTATTCGTATCAACGGGCAATAGATGTTACCAATAAAAATTCAAAACTTTACAAGTCGCAAATTCCTTATACGCCACTTCATTCGGGTAGTTTTTCTGCTGTTTTACTTTGCAATAATACTGCATTATCGATAAATGCTTTCATCTCTGGCAAACGATATTTTTTAGAGTATAATATAAAGGATAATGAAATAGAACCGTATGCTGAGTTATCTGCTACATTATCACGGAGTTTCAGACTTAAAAATTGCAAAATTGATGCCAAGTTTTCGTGTCTAAATATTACCAACAAACAGTATTGTGTAATCCAATATTACCCTATGCCGCGGCGACATTATCAAATGCAAGTTAATTTAACATTATAATTCTAATTTAAATTTTTTTAAAATGAAAAAACAGTTTGTTAAGATTCTTAGTTTAAGTGCTTTGATTTTAAGCACTTCGTTAATTTTCTCATCGTGCGATGATGATGATGACGACGACGATAAACCTGAGGTAAAAACCGAAAAACGTGTATTTATCTTGAACGAGGGCTTGTGGGGAGGCAATAATTCAACTCTCGATGTGTATTATCCTGATAATGCAAATGATTATCAATCAAAGGTTTTTGCTGCTGTGAATGAACAGGGTGTGGGCGATACCGGTCAAGATTTGCTTGCCTATGGCGACCGTATTTATATGAGCGTTTTCGGCTCTAACTACCTTGCAAAACTCGACCAGAATGGTAAAATGGTTGAGAAGCATGAGTTTACAGCCGAAGAAGGTCAGCCACGCTATCTTGCTGCAAAAGACGGTTTTATCTACGTTTCAACTTATGGAGGCAAGGTTATGAAATTTGATACAACAGCTATTACCGTGTCGCAAGGTGCTGTTGAGGTAGGCACTCGTCCTGAGGAAATTTGCATTAGCGGAAACACCCTATATGCCGCAATTGCAGGCGATTACAATGTTGCCTACGATAGCACATTGGCTGTTGTCGATTTGGCTTCTTTCTCCTTAAAAGAGAAAATTACGGTTGCAGTTGACCCGACAAATGTTTTACCCATCAACGATAGATTGTATGTAATACACTATGATACAGCAATTTGGGCGCAAGTGTTGGTTGAACTAAATCCATCAAATAAAGAAACTCGTGAGCTTTGTGAAGCCTCAAAAATCGTAACCGACGGCGAATATCTATATTACGTATATTCGTCAACCGATTGGGCAACAGGCACAACACACACAGCATTCCTCAAAAAGGAGCCGCTAAGTATTGTTACAAAGCCAGATTCCGAATTCCTTGATTTGACATCGACACCCGAACTGTCGTCAGCAACCGTTTATCTGTTTGAAATTGACCCCGATAACGGTGATTTCTATATCGGTACAACCGACTACAAAACCAACGGAGTTATCTACCGTTTCGATAAAGACGGTAAGTTTATTGTAAAATTTGAGACAAGCGGTATAAATCCAAATCATGCAGTTTTTGTTAAATAATCATTTAAGTGTGGGCGTTTTATTCGCTCACACTTTTTTTTTCTCGAAAGTGAAACACTCAATTCTTATATTATCACTATTTGTAACCACCTTATTTTCAGCTTGTATTTCAAAAAATGGAATTGAAGAGCAGGGGGGGGCTAAAATTCAGTTTAAGTATGCCTCAAATATTGATATAACCGATTTTGGCGGTTATGTTAATGTTAAAATACGCAATCCGTGGGATACTACAAAATTGCTGCATACATATATTTTGGTGCCTGCTGATTCTGTCTTACCAACCTTGTTGCCAAGCGGAACTATAGTGCGAACGCCAATAAAAAACGCCTTGGTTTACACATCGGTTCATGTCGGGTTATTGTCAAATTTGGGAGTTTTAAACCAAATTGGTGGAGTATGCGATGCAAAATATTTATTGCAACCAAAAGTTTCGCAACTTATTGCCGATGGAAAAATTGTTGATGCTGGCGATGCTATGTCGCCCGATATTGAAAAAATAGTGCAACTTGCACCCGATGCTGTTTTGCTTTCACCCTTTGAAAATAGCGGCGGCTACGGTGTTATTGAGAATATCGGAATCCCCATAATTGAGTGTGCTGATTATATGGAAAATTCATCTTTGGCATGTGCTGAGTGGATGCGGTTTTATGGTTTGCTTTTCGGTTGTGAGTCTGCGGCAGATTCGTTATTTTTAGTTGTCGAAAAAAATTATTGTTCATTACGCGATTCGGCTATGGCGCTTTCTGATCACCCATTATTGTTAGCTGAACTTAAAACAGGCTCAGCGTGGTATGTGCCAAGCGGCGGAAGTACAACCGGTAGATTTTATGTTGATGCCGGAGCCAATTATATTTTTGCCGATATAAAAACCGCTGGGGCAGTGCCATACTCGTTTGAGTCGGTTTTTGAGCGCGGACACAATGCCGATTGTTGGGTTTTTAAGTATAATCGCCCTATTGATATGACTTACAAACAATTGCAGCTTGAAAATGAGTTATATGCTAAATTTTCGGCTTTCAAAAACCGGCATATTTATGGCTGCAACACCGCTCATGTTCCGTACTACGATGAGGCTCCGTTCCGTCCTGATTGGCTTTTGCGCGATTTGGTAAAAATTATTCACCCTGAGTTGTTGCCTGATTATGAGTTAAGGTATTATTCGGCATTGGAGTGAGAAAAGGTAAGAATGTGAGAGGTTTAGATGTTTGGAAAGTTGAGTGCTGGCGGTTGCGCGTATTTGATTGGTAATTAAGCCTGATTGCCTATTTCCCTTTTCACTAAAAGATGTTTGCATTGCGAATGTGAACGAGAAAACAATTAAGATTGTGTTATAGAAATGTTTCAATAAGAATATAATCCGGCTGAAAGACCAAAGAGTTCTTTCTGCCGTTTTCTGTTGGCAGCAAGGGGACGGTAACTATTGGGAAAAATTGTATTTTTGGAATCAAAACAAGCAAGGTTTTGGAAACAATAACTTTTAGTCAGGGCAGGTGCATGTGCATGTGTGTTTAACTTGTTGTCGCTTATTGTTTATAGGATATTGATGAGTATAAATTTTCCATAATTGAAGACCTCTCATATTTACATAATATTATCCTTTCTAATCATTGTTGCCGCACTGCTCAATTTGCTAATAGGTTCGGTGCATATACCGGCAATCGATGTTTTTAAAATACTGTTTGGTGGCGATGTTGAAAATCAGACTTGGAAAATTATTGTTATGCAATCGCGACTTCCGCAGTGCATTACTGCCATATTATGTGGTGCGGCTTTGTCGGTATCCGGTTTGATGCTGCAAACATTGTTCAACAACCCGCTTGCAGGGCCTTCAATATTAGGAATAACAACAGGTGCAAGCCTTGGTGTAGCTGTTGTAACCTTGCTTGGTGGCGGACTGGTTGTCGCTAATGCCGATAAACTGTCGGGTTGGCTTGCAGTGCTTGCTGGCGCTATGATTGGCGCTTTTGTGGTGATGTTTGTCATATTGTTGCTCTCGTCGGTTATCAAAAGCAATATTATGTTACTTATTGCTGGAATTATGATTGGCTATTTGGCATCGTCATTAATTACTCTTTTAAACTTTTTTGCAACTGCCGAGGGAGTTCATTCTTATACCATTTGGGGCATGGGAAACTTTGGAGGAGTGCCGCTTTCACAAATGCCGCTATTTATCATAATTGTTTTGTTTGGACTTGCATTGTCAGTTATGCTGATAAAACCACTCAATGCACTTCTGCTTGGCGAAAATTATGCTGAGAATCTGGGAGTTAACATTAAATTGGCGCGCAGTTTGCTGCTTTTCACAACAGGTCTACTCTCGGCTATTGTTACCGCTTTTTGTGGACCAATATCTTTCATTGGGCTGGCAGTGCCGCACATTGCACGAATGATTATGCGTACTTCAAACCATGTGAAACTTGTGCCGACAACTATTCTAACCGGTTCATTTATAGCGCTTATGTGCAATTTTGTTTGCCATTTGCCAGACAAATTCGGCATACTTCCACTAAATGCCGTTACGCCTATTTTTGGTGCGCCTGTAATCATTTATATTATTATAAATCAACGTAAAATGCGATATTTTAATTGAACACTGACATCAACATACTGACAACGCGTGATTTGCAAATTGGGTACGAAAAGCCATTGTGTAAGTCTTTGAATTTGAATTTGAAATGTGGCAATTTAACCTGTCTGATTGGCTCTAACGGAGTAGGAAAATCGACATTGTTGCGCACTCTTGCAAATTTGCAAGCACCAATTTCAGGGCAAATTCTGATTAATGGTGTTTCAATTCAATCAGTTTCAAAGTCGGAGTTAACACGTTCTTTATCAATTGTTTTAACCGATAAGGCGGCAGCTGGCGGACTTACAGTTTTCGAACTTGCCGCTATGGGCAGACACCCTTATACTAATTTTTTTGGACGAATTACCGACGATGATAAAAATATTATTGATAAATCGCTTGAACAAGTTGGTATCGCGCATAAAAAAGATTCGTATGTATCGGAATTATCAGATGGTGAACGCCAGAAAGTAATGATAGCCAAAGCATTAGCACAACAAACTCCAATTCTGATTTTAGACGAGCCAACAGCTTTTCTTGATGCAGCGGCAAGGGTTGAAGTGATGCAATTGCTGCATTGTGTTGCAAATGAGCAAAATAAAGCAGTTCTTGTATCAACTCACGAAGTCGGTTTGGCTATGCAAATTGCTGATAATATGTGGCTCATGAACAAGTCGGAATTTTATTCGGGCTCTTCTGACGAAATAATCGAAAATGGTTTTATCGATAAATTGTTTCAAAACGATAATGTTAAATTCGATTCTGTTCAGCGTCGGTTTGTCATAGCACAATCAAAATAAATATTGTCAGAATAATAGTTGCTCAACTTTTGCAAGTTTGCATTTCACCAAATTTGTTGACAATCGAAATTTAAATTTCTAAATCCTAAATGTTAAAATATCTTTGCCAAAAATTTCAGATAGACAAAATATGAGCAACATCGAACTTAGCGAGCAAGAAATTCAGCGCCGTCAAAGCCTGACGGAGCTCCGCAATATGGGCATCGACCCATATCCTGCAGCCGAATATGTAGTAACGGCTTACTCAACCGACATTAAAAACGAATTTGCCGATGACGCGCCACAACGCGATGTAACAATTGCAGGGCGCATTATGAGTCGCCGCATTATGGGCAAAGCGTCGTTTATTGAGTTGCAAGATAGCAAAGGTCGCATTCAAGTATATATTGCACGCGATAGCATTTGCACCGAAGAAAATTCCGATATGTACAATGTGGTTTTTAAGAAACTGCTTGATATTGGCGATTTTATCGGCATAAAAGGCTACGTTTTTCGTACCCAGATGGGAGAAATATCAGTTCATGCAGCTGAACTTACGGTGTTGAGCAAGAGCTTGCGTCCGCTACCTATTGTTAAATATAAAGATGGTGTTGCTTACGATGCTTTTGAAGACCCCGAGCTTCGCTACCGTCAGCGTTATGTCGATTTGGTTGTAAATGACGGAGTTAAGGATACATTCCTAAAACGTGCTACTATAATTCGCACGTTGCGCAATATTCTTGATACGGCCGGCTATACTGAGGTTGAGACACCTACACTCCAAGCAATTGCGGGTGGCGCAAGCGCGCGTCCGTTCATCACTCATTTTAACGCTCTCGATATAAATATGTATATGCGCATCGCCACTGAACTTTACCTTAAACGACTGATTGTCGGCGGTTTTGAGGGCGTTTATGAGATAGGAAAAAACTTCCGCAACGAAGGTATGGACCGTAACCATAATCCGGAATTTACTTGTATGGAACTTTATGTTCAATACAAAGATTATAATTGGATGATGAGTTTTACTGAGCAGATGCTCGAAAAAATCTGCATTGCCGTAAATGGCTCGCCCGAAAGTAAGGTTGGCGACAATATCATATCGTTTAAGGCTCCTTATCGGCGTTTGCCAATTCTTGATGCCATCAAAGAGAAAACAGGGTACGACCTAAATGGCAAGTCGGAAGACGAAATCCGCGACATCTGCAAAGCCCTAAAAATGGAAATTGATGACACCATGGGCAAAGGCAAACTTATTGACGAAATTTTTGGCGAATTTTGCGAAGGGACATTCATTCAGCCTACATTCATAACCGATTATCCTGTTGAAATGTCGCCACTTACAAAAATGCACCGTAGCAAGCCCGGACTAACTGAGCGTTTTGAGTTGATGGTGAACGGAAAAGAACTTGCCAACGCTTATTCTGAATTGAACGACCCTATCGACCAATACAACCGGTTTGTTGAGCAAATGAAACTTGCCGACAAGGGTGACGACGAAGCCATGATTATCGACCACGATTTTATGCGCGCTCTTGAATACGGAATGCCGCCAACATCGGGCATCGGCATCGGTATTGACAGACTTGCAATGCTGATGATTGGACAATCGACAATTCAAGAAGTACTGCTGTTTCCGCAGATGAAGCCTGAAAAAAAAGCGCAAGCAGTTGCACCAGACGATTTTATAAAAATCGGTGTCCCGGCGGAGTGGGCTGAAGTGGTTATAAAGGCAGGATTTAATTCAGTTGAAAACTTGCGCAATTGCAAGCCAACACAAGTGCATCAGCAGCTGAATGGCTACCGCAAAAAGAATAAACTTGATATTCCTGCACTTTCTCTTGATGATGTGCAAAAGTGGTTTTAAAAGATTATTGCAGTTTCCATTCAATTGTTAAGTTGATTTGAACAAAATTCAAAAAGACTTTTGAAATCAATTTTATAAACTCACCTAAGATAGAAAACGCCTCAATAGGAGGCGTTTTCTATAACGAGTAGAAAAAAACTGTTGCTATCTGTAAAACTATTATCGGATAGCAGTTTAAAATCAGAGATAATCTACATACAAGTGTAGCCACCATCGACGGGTAGCATAACGCCTGTTACGTAGCTCGATGCGGGCGAGGCAAGAAAAATGACCGCCGTATCAAGCTCTCCCTCGTTGCCGTAGCGTTCGGCAGGAATCATTGTGCGGGCGTTCTGCTGGAAGAAGTCGGTATTCAGCGTTGCCTCAGTTAGCGGGGTGTAGAAGTAGCCGGGGCAGATGGCATTCACATTGATGCCCTTGC
>CALBPW010000537.1 GCA_937899145.1 uncultured Bacteroidota bacterium | reverse complement strand
CTCTCCTTTTGTCTGAAAAAATTTTTTAACCAACCACCGCTCCGTGGTTATTTTTTCTCCTAAAAAGTTGCATTTACTAATTGAACTCACACCCCATAACTCTTAACTCCAAATCATTTCAGCCATTTGTCGAGCCATTTGAAGAATGTTCGTTGCCACAGGATTCCATTTTGCGGTTGCAAAACCCAGTGATTTTCATCGGGGAAGATGAGCAGTTCGGCTGGCACTCCGCGTAGTTTGGCGGCTGAAAACGCAGCCATTCCTTGCGATGCCAAAATGCGGTAATCTTTTTCGCCATGGATGCAAAGAATCGGCGTATCCCATTTATCTACAAACAGATGCGGTGAGTTTGCGTATGAGCGTTGTGCCACTTCATTTTCTTTGTCCCAAAATGGTCCGCCAATGTCATGATTTTCAAACCACATTTCTTCAGTTTCAAGATATTGCTGTTCAAAATTGAACATTCCATCGTGCGCAATAAAGGCTTTGAAGCGTTTTTCGTGATGACCAGCAATCCAGTAAACTGAATATCCGCCGAAACTTGCGCCCACACAGCCAAGATGCTCAGTATCAACCCATGGCTCTTTTGAGTACGTATCAATGGCGGTGAAGTAGTCTTGCATGCACAAGCCACCGTAATCGCCACTAATTTCTTCAAGCCACTCGCTGCCAAAGCCGTACAATCCGCGGCGGTTGGGGGCTACAATAATGTAGTCGTTGGCTGCCATTATTTGGAAGTTCCACCGATAGCTCCAAAACTGGCTTACAGGGCTTTGCGGTCCGCCTTCACAATATAGCAATGTCGGATATTTTTTGTTTGGGTCGAAATGCGGCGGATAGATGACCCAAACGTGCATTTGTTTGTCATCTACGGTTTTCATCCAACGTTCTTCAACATTTCCAAAATCCATTTGTTCAAGCAGATGCTTGTTTTCGAATGTTATTTGGCGTTGCTCGCCGCTGGTTGGGTTTACAATGTAGATGTCGTTTGGCGCACTCATTGAGTGGCGGACGGCAACTATCTGATTATCAGCCATCGCAATTTGCTCAAAATCGTGTTGGCCAACTGTTATCTGTTTGAAAACCTTTGCTTTAATATCGGCATTATAAATCTGGATTGTGCCGTGTTGGCAACTTATTAAGTAGATGTTTTGTCCCGAATTGTCCCAGACAAATTGCTCGCAACTTTGATCCCAGCCTTTGCTGACATCGGTGCGCTCGCCAGTTGCAAGTTCGATAATCATCAATCGGTTTTTGTCCGATTCGCAACCGTCGCGCTCCATACTTTGGAAAGCGATGCGTGTGCCGTCGGGCGAAAATGCCGGATTAATGTCGTAGCCCATCATGCCTTCGGTTAGATTTTTGACGGTTTTACCGGCGGCAATATCGTAAAGATAAATGTCTGAATTTGTTGAGATTGCGTATTCAAGTCCTGTTTTTTTGCGACATGTGTAAGCTATTGTTTTACTGTCGGGTGAGAAGGCGATTTGCTCAACTCCGCCAAATGGTTTCATCGGGCACTCGTATGGTTCGCCTTGCAAAATATCGCGCTCGCCGGTTACTTTTTCGCCATCGTAGTCAACAATAAACGGGTGAGGCACGGATTCAACCCATTCGTCCCAATGCTTGAACATCAGGTCGTTAACAATTTTCCCTGATGATTTTGGAAGGTCCGGATAAATATCAGCAGTGCGCTCACCATATTTGACTTCGGCGATGAAGAGGATTTTTGAATTGTCGGGTGAGTAAAGGAAATCTGAAATGCCGCCTTTGTGGTTTGTTATCTGTTTGCGGTTGGTTCCGTCCGGATTCATCTCCCAAATTTGCGTTTCGCCACTTTCAGCCGATAAGAATGCCACTTTGCTGCCATTTTTAACCCATTTTGCGGCATATTCGCTTTTTGCCGATAGTGTTATTTGTTTATTGTCTGAACCGTCGGTATTTACAACAAAAATCTCGCGATTGCTGAGGTTTTGTTCAACGCTGTAGTAGGTTACGCCATATAGTATTTTCTGCGCATCGGGGCTGACTTGCACGTCGGCTAACCGGCCAAGCGCCCACAAGGCTTCGGGAGTCATTCTTCGGTTTTCAATTTTCAAATTGTTACGGCCAATTATTGGCTCATTGATTGAATCGCATGCTGTAACAGCTGTTGCTAACCCCATGATTATTAATGTTTTGATGTTCATTTCCTGATTTTTTTTGCTTTACACAAAACTAACAAAATAAGTTGATTTGTTTAGTTGGATAAATGTTTAACCGGCTAATTGGTGGGTCGGCTGTTCAGCTTGCCGATTTGTTGGTTTGTAATCAGCTGAAAAAGAAGAATTTAATACCGAGCGCTATTGACAATATAATAATGACAATACCGCTAATTCGGTTTAGCCACAAAATGCCACGCAGCCGGAAGTGTTTTCTGAAAATATCGACTAAGTAAGTTAATGTGAACCACCAAAGTACGGCGCCAGCAAATACGCCCCATACAAGCGAGAGGCCATTGTAGAAGGTGTTTTCTTCTGACATCAGGCCAAGCATTGAAAAGGCTGCGCCAAAAAATACAATTGTGAGAGGATTTGAAACTGTGAGCAAAAATACTGATATATAGTCGGTTACGGCATTTGTGCGTTTTGCGCTTGTGCGGTAATATTTATATTGGTTTATTGGATTTTTGAGCAACATCCTGAATCCTAAAAAGAGTAATATGGCAATGCCAACTATCTGAAAAACAAGCCGATTCTGATTCATAAAATTGGTGATGTAGGTTATGCCAAAGGCGGCTAAAATGGCGTATGTGGTGTCGGCGGTGGCGGCGCCAAGCCCCGAAAAGAAGCCCATAAATCGCCCTTTGTTGATGGTTTTTTGCACGCATAAAACGCCTATCGGACCCATTGGCGCCGATACCAACAATCCAACTAACAATCCTTTCAAAAAAATTTCGATATTGTACATTACCTCTTTTTGAAGTGTTGGCAAAAGTAGCATTCTTTTTTTTGTATGCCTATTTAGTCACGTTTTTTATTGTTTTTTGTTAGCCCGATGCGCTCGCCACTCTTGCCGTTTGGCACTGAGCAACTCGCCAACACTATAGTCGTTTTCAATTTTGAACCGGTACGCGATAGTTGCTTGAAATAGTGTGTTTATGGTGTTTATGTTCGATTCGTCGCTATTCATGGCTGATTGGATGGCGAATATGTTGGCTGAAATGCTGGCAAACCACAACATGCCATTGTAGCCGGCGGCGCCTTCGGCTTGAAGAAAGAGATTCGCGCCTTCGTAAAGTTTATCGCTTCGCTCTTTATATTGTACTAAATGCCGATTATATGCCACTCCGCCAATCATTTGCGCATTTAAAAACCACTGTTTCGGTAGTACTACCGATATTGCGTATCCGCCTTCCGGTCCGATAAACATATTTCGTACTTTGCTGATATCTCCTTTATAACCGAATTTTTGTGTGTCAACATTTTGTGGCACAAACGATGAGTCGCCAATTGCCATATCGTAATTGAAAATCACTCCGGCCAAGGCGGAGCCAGCTGTGCGCAATTGCATTTGTCCTTGCGATGTTAACGCTTTGCGCGAGTATTGTGTGTAATTGAAATAATAATCGGTTGATAATCGTAACAGCTTGGTTTTTATGTCTTTACGCACATATTTTTCGTTTTCGGGCAAATCGTTTAAAATATTAGTAGCATTTTTTAAATAGTAGCCACTATATATATTTCCTTGCAATTTTATAGTGAAAGCGCGGAGGTGCATTTGTGTTGAGTAATCGAATTTGCGTCCTGCGCGATGTCTGTTAAGCAATCCTAAGCTAAAGCCGAAGCCAAGCGACAGCCATCGGTAGCCGGCTCCAAAACTTACTGCTAGCGATGTGTCGGCACATGAATATTGTAACTCCGACTCTGATTTTGAATCGCTTATGCTGAAGGCTGAACCTTTCTGAAAAACCGACATTCGAAAGCCTAAATAATTTTTGAGATTTTTGATGTAAAGCGAATCGGGGTTGCGCATAAAAGCTGATTGGCAAATCTCGTTAATTCGCTGTGCGTCAGCATTTAACCAAATGACAAAAAATAGGAGCGATAGTGTTAATAAGCGTTTCATTCAGCAATAAAAATTGACGCAAATATACAAAAGGCAGTTTCGAAAATCAGTTACACTAACTTTTAGTTTGACAAAAAGTTAAAAACATTTTTTAGTTTAAATCGATACACAAACATTACATTTGTTTTGCCATTTCGCAACTCTAAACTATTGTGCTCGTGTCCGATAGGTGCTCGCGCTGATGTTTGGCATCTGTTTGCACCAATAAAAAATCGATTGCTGTTGTAGCCGATTCCAAATTCGGTTTGCAGGTAAAAATTCATTGTGTTTTCGGTGTTTTCGCCTTCATTCGAGCTCTGTTTATTGTAAGCATACGATATCCCCGGAGCAATCAATCCGCCAATAAACCAATGTTTGCGAATAACAATATTGAAGGCGTATCCGATATTTCCACCAAGTGAATAGTAATTGACATTTGTTATGCTTATGTTAAATGCGGCGGTATCAATTATGCGTTCTGGAATAAATGAGGAGTCGCCGCGTACACCATTGTATCCAAATGCTATGCCTGCCAAAAATGAGCCGGCTGTTCGCTTTTGTAAAGCTTGGTGCGCAAACAAAACTTTATTTGAGTAGCGTTGATGGTTGAAAAAATAGTTTGCTGTTGCATTAATTGTTGTTGCTTCAATATCGTCTCTGATATAGTAATTGCCTGTTTGCCAATTGTTTATCAATTTTTCGGCATTGTCAATATAAAAACCTTTGAATCGTGTGATTGATAATCGTAAAGTACTGGTTGGCAGGTACATTTGTGTCTGAAAATCAATCTTTTTACTATCGCCACGCTTTGTGTTTTTACGCGAATAGCCAAAATTAATGTCAAAAACACCATAAATGACACCTAAACCTGTTGAATGATTTGAGTTGGCTTGGTACGAAATATCTTCGTCAAAATTACGGCTGCCGATTTGTAATGACGAATATTTATTTATGTAAAACAGTTTTAATCCGAGTGTGTTGTCAATTCGTTCGATGTATGTAGTGTCATGATTGCTTGAAATTAACTCTAACAGCTTGCTTTTATTGTTATTAGCCAAGCTAATATTGACAAGGATTAATGCTGAAATTAGAAGTAGTAAGTCTTTTTTCACAAAACTTTATGTTTAGCGGTTGTTGCCACAAAATCTTTTAAATAGAAAGGTTCAAAGTATGCAACATCTTTAAAATCAGCTTTTTGGTATGCGTCTTCGGCTAATTCAACCATATTTTCGGCTAACGGGCTGATGTTTTCAAGAAATAGTGCATTTGGCGAACTGATTACTTGTTTGCATTTAGTTGCTCCATCGCCATAAAATGCTATCTTTTTGGTTTTAAGTAATTCACTAAAACTGTTTTCGTCAATTATCAATGCTTGTGTTGTGTTAGTTTGTTGTAAATCAGTGTTATACATTGCTGTGTAAACTTCCATTCTGCGAGCATCAATCATTGAACAGAAAATGTCAGGTTTTTCTGTCAATTTTTTCTTTGCCATTATTGCCATAGCTTTTAATGTGTCAATAGCTAACAATTTGGCATCCAGTGCGTAACAGATGCCTTTGGCAGTTGACACACCTATTCGCAAGCCTGTGTATGAGCCGGGTCCTTGGCTTACTGCCACAGCATCTAACTCCGAAGTTTGAATGTTGTTTTCTTTCAGCAATTGTTCAACAAAAATGGTGAGCAGTGTAGCGTGCGACTTGTTTTCAAAACTTACTTTGCTATCTATCAGTTTTCCGTTGCGTGCAATGGCTGCCGAGCAAACCGATGTTGATGTTTCTAACGACAAAATGAGTGCCATAGCCTAAATTTTAGGCTGCGAAATTAGAAATTTTAACAATATCTGAGTAGTGAAAATATCGGCAACCGGCAAATGGTATTTATAAAAAGCAAAAACGGTTGTAGGATTGGGGCCTCAACCGTTTTTCTTAAGTGGTTGCGGATGGGGAATCCGCAGTAGCAACTATTACAAAAAAACCTTAAATATGAAAAGAAACTTTTAGTGTCTATGTTTTTAAGACGAATCAAAAATAGGTTATGTTACCATGTGGCTAAGTTAAGGCGAGGTTAAAAAAAGTTAATGAAATGTTAATTTTTATTATATGCTGATAATCAATATTTTACTTCAGCGGTAAAAAACTGTTTTTGCACTAAAAAAATCTATTTTTGACACCATTATAAATTGATGTATGAATAAAAATGCACTTTTATTCCGAATAACTGCACCATACGCTCCGTTACTATGACTAAAATTGAGCGTTTAAAAAACAATTATAACTGGTAAAATAAATTTCATAAAAAATGAAGGTTAAACATTATTTATTGGGTGCGGTAACTTTGCTGTTTTCAGCAACGGCAAATGCGCAAGACACGGTAGCTGTCGATTCAAATTTCTACATTTTTCTTGCCTTTGGGCAATCGAATATGGAGGGGCAAGGAACGGTTAGCAAGGCCGACAGAAATGTGAGTGAAAAATTTCAAGTACTGAACACAACGGCGTCCAATGGGGGGCTTTATACATGGCGCACAGCCGTTCCGCCTTTGGCACATAGTCAGGCATCATTAGGGCCTGTCGATTATTTTGGTCGCTTGCTTATCGACTCAATTGCGCCTCACAATCCCGATATCCGCATTGGCGTGGTTGATGTCGCAATTGCCGGCTGCTCAATCGAACTTTTTGATACTGCTGGTAATAAGGATGTTACGTATGCAAAAAAACAGCAAAGTTGGATGACAAGCAGAATTGATGCGTATGGCGGACGTCCTTATTTGCGATTGCTTGACGCCGCTCGTGAAGCTCAAAAATATGGTGTTATAAAAGGTATTTTATTGCATCAGGGCGAGACAAACACTGGCGACCAAAAATGGCCAACTAATGTAAAAACCATCTACGATCGACTAATTGAACAGCTAAATTTAAATGCTGAAGAAGTGCCTTTGCTTGTAGGCGAAGTTGTGCGTTCTGAAATGGGTGGTGTTTGCGGTTCGCACAATGCAGTTATCGCAAAGGTGCCAAGTGTTATTCCAAACTCGTATGTAATATCGTCTGAAAACTTGCAAATGAGTACGGCAGATGGTCAGAATGTGCATTTTACAGCCGATGCTTATCGTATTTTCGGAAAACGATATGCAAAACAGATGTTGAAATGTTTAGGATACACTATCAACGGGTTGCCTGCTGTTTCTATCGATACAACTATAACAGTATGTGATAGTTACAATTGGAAAGCTGTCAATCAGAAATTCACAAAAAGCCAATCGGTATCAAAAACTCTTGTAACATTGGCTGATGGCGACAGCATCGTTAATTTGAATCTTATTGTTAATAAAAGTTCAACAACAAAGTTAGATGCCGTAACTGCGGAAACCTCGTACACTTGGCCGGTTGATGGTAAAACTTATACTGAAAGTCAAACACTTACCTATGAAGGTCTGACAGTTGCTGGTTGCGATAGCATCATCACTTGTGAGCTAACTATAGGAGGAACAGCTGTTAACGAAAGTGCAGTAAATGAGAAAGTTGCTATTTATCCAAACCCGGCTGCCGATGTGGTTAATATCAATATTCCAACATGTTCGGCAGGTTTAGCTAAAATTACGATCTACACTTCTGCTGGCATTGAGGTGTTTACCTCAAATTCAGTCGTAGAACTCGAAACAATTGATATTTCAACTTGGAATGGCGGCGTTTATATGGTTCAAGTGGTTGACGCTGAAGGAAATACATGGTCGGGTAAGTTTGTGAAAAGTTTCAAATAGCAAAAAGAAAATACCATAACCAACTTAAAATTGGTCGCTCAATAATTATTGAGCGGCCTTTTTTATTTGGGCGATAAGATGGAGAAATTCTGTGTTGTCTGTATGAAATTCAAATTCTTCGGCATCAATAAACAAAAAAAGAGAGACCCAAAACAGGCCTCTCTTTCTCGTTTAAATTTAGCAAGTTTATCTAATTTTCTGAAAAATAGCTTTTTACTAAATTGCGCAAATTGTAAGTTGAAGCCATAGCCTCGCCGTATGCCCCTGCGGTGCGGATTGCTAATAAGTCGCCACGTTTACAGCCTGCCAATTCAATAGCTTTCGCAAAGCAGTCCGATGATTCGCAAATTGGACCCACTACATCGTACTTCTCTTCCGGCTCAGTGCTGCTGATATTTTCAATTTTGTGCACTGCCTGATAAAGTGCGGGGCGGATAAGTTCAGTAAATCCGGCATCAACAATGGCAAATTTTTTGTTGGTGCCATTTTTTACATATAAAACTTTGGTAATCAGGCTGCCACATTGAGCAACCATGGCACGGCCAAGTTCGAAATGCAGTTGTTGTTTAGGACGCAGTTTCAAACATTCGGCAAACACTTTAAAGTACTCTTCAAATGTTGGAATAGGCTCTTTATCAGGCTGTTCGTAGTTGACACCCAATCCGCCACCAACATTTATGTGGTCAACAATAATGTTGCGTGCGTAAAACCATTCTTGAATTTCGTTTACACGTGCGCAGAGGTTTCTAAAATCTTGCATATCAAGAATTTGTGAACCTATGTGGAAATGCAGTCCAATCAATTCAACGTTTTGAAGTTTTGCCAAAACGTTCATTACATCGTCAAGGGCACTGATGTTGATGCCGAACTTATTCCCTCACTCACCTTCGCCATCAATGATTGGGCACCTTCCTGAACGGCTGTCTTCAGTCTTGGTATTGCCTTCCCTGCAAGGTTCTTTAGCTTTCCTACTCCCCATTGCGTAACTTTTCCCAGAGCATATCCTGCAGCAAGCGTTCCTGCCGCTCTTTGCTG
>CALBPW010000536.1 GCA_937899145.1 uncultured Bacteroidota bacterium | reverse complement strand
TTGTGGGGATAGCTCTGGTGCGAAACGTCGAAAACAAACTTGTCTTTGGGCGAATCAAAAACGTAATGTATTGCTATTTAGGCTTCTACAAAACCAAAGTTAGGACCAAAGTGTCCGCCGACTTTTGTGAGCCTATTGAACAACGCCTCGCGAATTTCACCGGCGAGAGTTTCCAATTCGCTAATCGTCAGTTTCTTAACATCCGCAGGGGAGTTGATGTTGTCTAATATCATGTTTCTTTTTACTTCAATTTTCCATACACCTCATCGTCAACCGCTTCCAGCCATTCGTTGCTGTTGCCGGGTTTGGCGTCGGCGTGGTAGGTCAGGTGCTGCATCCAACTGTCGGCGGCGGCTCCGTGCCAATGTTTTACGCCTTCGGGAACGGCTATCGTAACGCCCGGTTTTAGTTCAACGGCTTCTTTGCCCCATTCCTGATACCAGCCGCGACCACTCACGCATATCAACATCTGCACTGCGCCGTGGTGAACGTGCCAATTGTTGCGGCAACCAGGTTCAAAGGTTACGTTGCAAAGTCCGTTGTCCAAGACCGCCAAATAACTATTGCCCGTAAAATATTGAGCGTAAGCTGTATTGGGATTTCCAAGCGGCCATTCCGAGGGAGAAATTACGGGTGCTTGGTTGCCATTTGCTGTTGCGATTGCAGCCTCACAACGTTGCGCCTCGGCATTAAGTCCGTGATTGCGAAGCGAAGTTACAATGTCTTGCAACTGTGCATCGGTAACGCCCATATTTTTTGCGCCTTTTACGTGTGCAATTAATTGAGGCATAACGCCTTGCAAACCGCTTAATGCGCTTACGGTAACAAGTTCACGGTCGGCGTGTGTGAGAACGTCGCGGGCAAAAATGTCGCCAAAAAGATGCGCTTTGAGGTAATAATCCTCGGCTGGGCAAAATTCGTAATTGAAAGGCTGACCGGTGAGTTTGGTCTGAATTTCAGTGCCTTGTGTGAGAGCGTTGTAATCCGACGGCATCGGCGACGATTCTGCGCCTTGATTGATGTCAGTGCGTTGAGCGATAACCTTTTGCAAAGTTCCCAACGAGTTGAGCGAGCGCGGAAAACCCGTGTAGGCGTAGAGTTGCGAAAGGGCTTCTTTGATTTGATTTGCAGAGAGTTTGGCGTCGAAACCCTCGTTGATTGCGTTCAGGAGCGACGATTGGTCGCCACGAGCCTCATTGCAAGCGATTGCGGTGATGGCAGAGGCCTGTTGTTCGGTAAAAGTCAATTTGGACATATCTTTGTCTGAGTTAATTGCCTGTTGTTCGTTGCACGAAAAAAGTGTCATGCAGCCAAGCAGCGAAAGCATTGATAAATGGATTCTTTTCATTTGTGTAGTCGATTTTAATTTTACAGCTCGCAAATATACTTCGATTTTTGAAAACCAACATTTCACTTTTGGCGCGAAAAGTTTCACAAAATGAAGAAAAAGTTTTTCTACGATGTGTAATCCAACAATCCATTCAAAAAACTTGACTTAAAAAACACGAAAGACTGCGGATTTCTTTGTAAATTTGCGGTGTCAAAACAACAAAAAACAATATTGAATGAAGAAAAATATTGTAAATAAGAGTGTTCGTCCATGAGTTTGCCAATAAACATAACAGAGTATACGCAGTTGTTGAACCAGATAAAACAACGTGTTCAGCTTGCGCAGAAAAAAGCAATCTTTTCGGCAAGTGCTGAGTTGCTGCGTATGTATTGGGACATAGGAGGAATGCTTTTCCTAAAACAAAAAGAGGCCGGAT
>CALBPW010000535.1 GCA_937899145.1 uncultured Bacteroidota bacterium | reverse complement strand
TGAATAAAACGTTTACCAAGATTAATCGTAAATCTGAATGTTTAAATCGTCGGTCATAATAGCCGCTATGACAGCCATACTGATGGTCGGAGGTAATTGCTGCGCGCAAAGTTGCCATTATGAGAAAAACGTTATTGACGCACTGACAGAAGTTCCTGTGCGGGTTACCCAGCCAGTTACTATCGGTAAGTTGAATAACAATCCGCTTTATTTTAAGGCGCAAAGCGTTGGCATCCGCTATCGGTTTTTGAAGATGAAATATTACAGATACGAAGGCTTTTCGATTAACGAGCAACGCGAGGTCGCTTTCCGCCTTTCGACAAACGAAGAAATTGTGATTCAGCCGCGCGTCAATCCTGCCGATACGGTGCAAGGCGCGGGCGAAACCATTTCGTCGCTTATTGTTTATCCACTTACGGCCGACCAATACGAAAAACTGAAACGGTTTCCCGTAACATCGTTTAAATATTTTGGAAGCGATGGTGCGGTTGAGATGCCAATCAAGGAATCGCGACAATCAAAAATCATGGAAATATTGAATTGTATTGATTAAGCGTCAGTTGTCAGCAATCGGTTGCAAACTGTCACTCTAATCTTGTTAAACCTGTTAAACTTTCAGCTCAGATTTTTGTTCGGCTTTACAAAAAACCTTATTTTTGTAGAAAAAACAATTAATTAAAAATGACTCAAAAATTATACGACCGTTATCCACTGTTTCATGTGGCAGTAGATTGTGTGATATTTACTTATGATGAAAATCAGATAAAAGTGTTGCTTTATCCGCGTAATATTGAACCGCAAAAGGGAAAATGGTCGTTGATGGGTGGTTTTGTCGATTCTGGCGAATCGCTTGAAGATGCCGCACGCCGTGTGCTGCTGCAAACAGTTGGGCTCAACAATATTTATTTGGACCAAGTGTATGCCTTTTCAAGCCCTGACCGAGAGCCGGATGAGCATGTTATCAGTATGGCTTTTTATGCGTTGATACGCATCAAAGAGCAAGATAACGCCCTTGTTGCGGCACATAACGGGCGCTGGTGGCCAATAAACAGATTGCCGGAACTCATCTTCGACCATAGCGATATGATTGATATGGCTATGACACGCTTGCAATTCCGCGCCAGCCACGAACTTATCGGCCGCGATTTGTTGTCGCATCATTTTACTCTTACTCAGCTAAATAACTTGTATAATGCCATTTTTATGCGCACATTCGACCCAGGTAATTTCCGAAAAAAAATAACATCGCTTAAAGTGCTGAAACAGACACCGTTTAAAGATAATTCAACTTCAAAAAAAGGCGCTTATCTCTTTACCTTCCCCGACGATTATGTGCCCATCGATTTTACAAGAATTGTAAAAATCTGATGAGAAGCATAGAGGATAAGGTTTTGAGGTTTGGTGTTAGTTTTTTCCGTTTGTGTTAGTGTTTTAAAACTTTACTTTTGAAAGTTTTTTGAAACGATAAAACTTAAAGAAACATGAGCGGCAATATATCGGAATTTTCAGCAGAAGAAAAACAACTTATTCAAGACCATTTTCAAGATTTGCTTGTGTCGGCACGAATGTCGCAAAGTCCTGAAGACCAAGCACTAATAACCAAAGCTTTCAACCTCGCCAACGGCGCGCACGACAAGATGCGGCGCAAATCGGGCGAGCCTTATATTCTGCACCCAATAGCAGTCGCCAAAATTGCGACAACCGAGATAGGGCTTGGTACAAACTCCATCGTTTCGGCTTTGCTGCACGACGTGGTTGAAGATACCGATTTCACCATCGAAGATATACGTATGCAGTTTGGCGACAAGGTGGCAAACATTGTTGACGGACTTACTAAAATTGCAGGGGTTTTTGATGGTCAGAGCGACCTTCAGGCCGAAAATTTCAAGAAGATAATAATGACGATGTCGAACGATTTGCGCGTCATCTTTATAAAACTTGCCGACCGTCTTCATAATATGCGGACACTCGATAGTATGCCGCCCAACAAGCAACTTAAAATATCGAGCGAGACGCTCTACATCTACGCGCCACTTGCGCATCGGCTTGGCCTTTACTCAATAAAAACCGAACTCGAAGACCTTTGCCTGAAATATCATCATCCGATTGAATATCGCCGCATAGCTGAATTTATAAAGACGAGCGAGGGCAAACGGTTTACTTATATCAATAAATTCTCGTTGCCGATAACAGCCCGATTAAATGCCGAAAAATACACTTACGAGATAACAGGGCGGCCAAAATCAATCTACTCCATTTGGCATAAAATGGAAACCAAAAAAGTGTCGCTCGACGAAATCTATGACCTTTTTGGAGTGAAATTTACGGATAATAAGCATTTAAAAAGGCTTTATTTGCCTGAAAATTGGGAAGGACATCCTCTCAGAAAAGATTATGTGCAAGATGATACGAGGTTAGCGTGGAATGACGACCACAACGCTTAAATTAAATTTAGGCCCGCAGCATCCTTCTACACATGGTGTCTTAAGGCTTATTCTTGAACTTGAAGGCGAGAAGATTCTGTCTTGTGAACCGGATATTGGTTATCTTCACAGAGGTATGGAGAAAATGGCGGAGAATATGAGTTATGTTCAGTATCTGCCGACGGTTGACAGCATCGGCTGTTTTACCCGCATAACCGACAGCGCGAACAAGACCGACGGCGAACTAGTCGCCCTCAAAGACGCGGGCTTTTCCGCGCTCACTATCGGCGTGGAAACGGCGGATGACGACGCACTCGCCTTTATGCGCAAGGGCTACGGCTCGGCGGACAT
>CALBPW010000534.1 GCA_937899145.1 uncultured Bacteroidota bacterium | reverse complement strand
TTGAAGGTGTCGTTAAGAATATCACAACTTACGGTGTATTCATCGACCTTGGCGGTGTTGACGGACTTATCCATATCACCGATATTTCTTGGGGGCGCATTCAACATCCTGAAGAAGTTGTACAACTCGACCAAAAGCTTAATGTTGTTATCCTTGACTTCGATGACGACAAAAAACGCATCGCTCTTGGTTTGAAACAACTTACTCCACATCCATGGGATGCACTTGACGCAAACCTTAAAGTTGGCGACAAAGTGAAAGGTAAAGTTGTTGTTATGGCTGATTACGGCGCATTTGTTGAAATAGCACCTGGCGTTGAAGGCTTGATTCACGTATCAGAAATGTCGTGGAGCCAACATCTGCGCAGCGCTAA
This sequence comes from uncultured Bacteroidota bacterium, assembly GCA_937899145.1. Classification (GTDB taxonomy): domain Bacteria; phylum Bacteroidota; class Bacteroidia; order Bacteroidales; family SZUA-534; genus RUG13583. The sequence continues at coordinate 14,721 of CALBPW010000534.1, read as the reverse complement.
CGAATTCCTAAAAGTCGGCGACGAAGTTGAAGCTGTTATCTTGACACTCGACCGTGAAGAACGCAAAATGTCGCTTGGCATGAAGCAGCTGAAATCTGACCCATGGGAAAACATCGAAGAAAAATATGGTGTTGGAACAAAACACACAGCCAAAGTTCGCAACTTTACAACATTCGGCGTATTTGTTGAAATTGAAGAAGGCGTTGATGGTTTAATCCACATCTCTGACCTGTCGTGGACAAAGAAAATCAAACACCCGGCTGAATTTACAACAATTGGTGCTGAAATTGAAGTAGTTGTTCTTGAAATCGATAAAGAAAATCGTCGCTTGCGCTTAGGACACAAACAACTTGAGGAAAATCCTTGGGACGTATTTGAAACAATCTTCTCAGTTGATTCAGTTTACGAAGGAACAATCATCGAACTTACAGAAAAAGGCGCAGTTGTATCGTTACCTTACGGCGTAGAAGGCTTTGCAACACCAAAACATCTTGTAAAAGAAGATGGCACACAAGCAAAACTTGACGAAAAACTTGAGTTCAAAGTAATTGAATTTAACAAAGAATCGAAAAAGATTATTGTTAGCCACTCTCGTATTTTCGAAGATGCAAAACGTAGCGAAGAAAAGAGCAAAAAAGATTCAGCAGCAAAATCGACTAAGAAAGCGGCTAAGAAAATAGCTGACAACTTAGAGAAAACCACACTTGGTGACATTGCTGAACTTGCAGCTTTGAAAGAGGAAATGGCACAAGCCGAAAAACCAAAAGCAACAAAAAAGGCTAAAAAAGACGACGAAGCAGCTGAAGAAGAAAAATAAAATTTAAAAGATTTTGTTAACTATAAATTGTTTTTGTTATATTTGGTCTAACAAATATCAATCTTAGTATTATGGAATTCAAAATCGAAAAATTCGATAATTACACTCAAATAGAGGTAGTTATTGACAAACTTGATACTCACATTGCGCCATCGTTAAAGTCAGAATTGGTGTTGATTGCTGGTAATGGTGAAAAAAACATCATATTAGATTTGAGCAATTGTCGCTATTGCGATTCATCAGGTTTGAGTGCAATATTGGTAGCAAACCGCTTATGCAAAAATGCTAACGGAGTATTTGTACTATCGGGGCTGCAAACAGCCGTCGAACGATTAATTACCATATCGCAGCTTGATACAGTGCTGAATATTACAAAAACGGTTGAAGAAGCTGTAGAAATCGTTAACAAGGCTTAAATGTCAATAACACTGAAAATCTTGGGTTGCAGTTCGGCTCGTCCTACACCCAACAGATATTCAACCGCTCAGGTGCTCAATGTACTTGAGCGGTTTTTTTTGATTGATTGCGGCGAGGGCGCTCAAATAAATATGCGCCGATACAAAATTAATATGCTGCAAATCAATCATATATTTGTTAGCCATGCTCACGGTGACCATTTTTATGGGTTACCCGGTGTCATATCGAGTATGAGCATGCAAAACCGAACATCTGACTTGCATATTTATTGCAATCCGAAACTTGGAGAACTGATGCGGGCAATACTTGGCATTAATGAAAGTCCGTTGGGTTTTAATGTCGTTTTTCATAACCTGACTTATGAAAATGGACTGACAATGCTATTTGAAGATGATAAAGTGGAAGTTTATTCGTTTCCGCTTCGTCATCGGGTGCCGACTTGCGGATTTTTATTCAGGGAGAAACCGAAACTTCGGCATCTTAACGGATTGCTTGCCAATGAGTTACAAATACCAATAAGCAAGCGGTTCGGTATTAGACAAGGTGATGATTACATTGCTCCAGACGGCACTGTCTATCCGAACAATATGCTAACAACCGCTCCCGACCGACAATGTTCGTAGATCGGAAGAAAACAACACAAAAGCACCTGCGTGCAGGATATTTTCGACCTGCGTGTGGAAATATTTCGGGATTACACAACAAAAATGCAGGAAATAAACCGTACAGGCCTCTGTGTTTCTGATACTGTGAAACTTACAAAAGCAATACCATGGATTGAAGGTGTTGATTTGCTTTATCATGAAGCCACTTACGGCGAGGTAGATTTGAAACGAGCCAAAGACAATTACCATTCAACAGCCAAGCAGGCAGCTGAAATGGCAAAAGCCGCAAATGTCGGGCAATTAGTAATCGGGCATTTCTCAAACCGATATAAAGACTTGCAGCCATTGCTGGAAGAGGCACAGAGTGTTTTTCAGAATACGAGTCTTGCTGCTGATGGGGCAGAGTTTGTGGTGAAGTAGGCGGGTGGCGCTTATCAAAGAAAATTTTTTCAAAATCTTTTCTGAATTTTAAAAATTACCATTGCTATTTTCCTTTTGGCAAGCTAAAATAAAACTCGGTGAATTTGCCTTCTTCGCTTTTCGCCCAAATTTGACCTTTGTTTGCATGTACAAAGTCGACGCAGAATCGCATTCCCATTCCAAAGCCTTTTTCTTTCATTGTGCCTTGTCTTGAATCAGAATTTAAACCTTCGACAATTCGTTTTAGGTCGGTAGGAGCAATGCCTGTGCCAAAGTCTTTTACGCTAACAATAACATTATCAGAATTTTCAGTGGCCGAAATCAAAATTTCTCCACCTTTGTGTGAAAATTTTATGGCATTAGCAATTAAGTTGCGAAGTATTAGGAGCATGCCTTTGTGGTCGGCAAAAACCTGCAAATTATTGGTTTCTATCTTGTTAACAATAGTTAAATCTTTATTTTTTGCAATTATTCCAGACGCGTTTATAATTTCTTCTGCAACCATTTTAATATTCAGATTCTCAGGATTATACTCAACAATTTTGCCATTTTGTGTGTGAGACCATTCAAGCAGCGTTTCGAGCAGTTGTAGGGTTGAATGCGTCAGTTGCTCTGAATTTTTAATCAGTTCGTTACGTTCGTTTTCATTAAGTTCAATGTCGTTTTGATTTAGCATTGATGTCAGCGAGCTAAGAGCAGCAACCGGGCTGCGCAGGTCGTGTGCGATTATCGAGAAAGTTTTGCGTAGCATTTCGTTAGCGCGTTTTTTGTTCCGATAGCTGATGAATGTAACAACGCAAAGAATCAATAATGCAATCATTCCAATGCCAATTAGTGTTATTTGGCGTTGTTGATTGCTGATTTTGAGTGTGTTATATTCTTCTTTGCTTTTAAGTAATTCAATTTCTTTTTGTTTAACATTAATTTCGTAAAGCGATTGCAGTTCCATCATTCGGTGCAAACTTTTACTGTTGCTGACGCTATCTCGATAGGCATTGTATAACTTAAACGATTCCAATGCTTTAGCAGTTTCTTTAGTTGCTTCAAATAGTTGGAATTTATCAAAACTTACATTTTTAATTATTTCAATATCGTCAATTTCTTGTGCAAGTTTTAAAGCCTTGTTAAAGAATAATTTGGATTTTTCATATTGTTTTGTGCCGAAATAGAATTGTCCGATGTTTTGTGCTGTTATTGCAATACTACGTTTATCGTTCATCGCCTCAAAAATTGATAATGCCTCATTGTATTGATTTATAGACAGTTCTGCTTTTTTGCAGCGGTCGTAAGTGTCTCCTAAATTGTTGAGAGCAAAGCCTAAAGCTTGTCTATTGCCAGATTTTCGATTTGAAGCGATTGCATCATTGAAGAATGAAATAGCTTTGTCGAATTGTTGTAAATCGCGGTAAATCAATCCGATATTATTCATTGACGCGGCGGCGGCATTTTCGTCACCAATTTCTTGCCGTATTCGCAGTGCTTGCATGTGGCTTTCGAGCGCAAGTTCTAAATTTTCAGCAGTCCAATAGGCATTACCAATTTGGTTTAGGGTTGCGGCGGTAAGTGCTTTATTGCCAATTGATTGGTAAATTGCAAGTGCTTTTTTCTGATATTCGGTCGCTTTTTCATAATCAGATAATTCTTTGTAAATCAATCCAATATTACTTAGCGATTTTGCAATGTCGGCTTTGTTGCCAATATTTTCACGAATGTCTAACGCTTGAAAATAGTATTCCAATGCTTGTGGATATTTAGCTGATTGCCAAAAAGTTGAGCCGATATTTGAGAGCGAGTGGGCAATATCAGATTTTGCCTTCATAGTTTGTCGAATTTCGAGTGCTTTGTTGTAGTAAATCATTGCAGAATCGAATTGACTGCTCATTTTGAATGAGTTGCCAATGTTATCGTTTAAACTTGCTGTTTTTAGTTTGTCGCCAATTTGAGTGTAAATGGCAATCGACTTTTTGTAATAAACTAATGCGCTATCGTACAAACTTTTGCGCCAGTAAATATTACCTATATAATTGAGTATCTGTGCTTTTGGTGTTATATTCTCCCAATTTTCAGCAAGTTTCAGAGCTTCGGTTTGATACTCAATTGCATTGTCGAATTTGCCCATATTTTGGTAGGTATTACCTATGTTAATCAATGAGTTAACAATGTCGAAATCGTTGTTGTATTGATTACGGATGGTTAATGCTTGTTGATAGTAGATTAGTGCTTGATTGTATTGCCCATTACGCCAAAAATGGCTGCCTAAAAAATTCAGACTTGTGGCTTTCAGTTCAGGGTGATTCTCGCGGCTTTCGATTTCGATAGCTTTCAGAAAGGATTTTTGCGAATCTTCCGGCTTGTTTTTTTCGCGCCAAATGTAACCTGACTGATTTGCAGCTTTTATAGCGACTTCGTAAATACCTGATTTTGAACATTCTGTCAGCAATTCATCGTATATTTTTATTGCATCGCTAAGGTTACCTTTTGATGTTTCAATATCAGCATTGGCGAGTCTTACTTTCGCTTTTAACTCTTTGTTATTGTGATGATTGGCTATTTTTTCAAGTTGGTGTAATAGCTTTTCAGTTTCGCGGTAATTGCCATTTGCGCATTGTATTTTTATTTTGATGATGACAGCCTTGATAAAATTGTCGCTATTGTTCTCAATATTAGATAGTTGCGCGGCTTCATCAGCTTGTTTTAATGCCTCGGTTGGGTATGTGTTGATGTTTAAATCAGCAAGTTGCAAAAGATATTCGCATTTGCGATTATCGGTGTCGTCAGCAATTTTTTTGGCTAAAATTTCGCGTGCGTTTTGTGCATATAATATATGTGATGAAAAGCATGCTGCTATTGCTAAAAGTTTGATTTTTATCATGTTACAAATAAGAGTTTTATGTTTGATTGAGTTTTATGGTTATTATTTGTGTTTTAATTTTTAATCTGGCTATTTGTTTAGTTGTTCATATTTCGATTCCAATTACAAGCACATCGTCAATTTGCCGGTAATCGCCTTTCCATTCTGTAAATTTCTGATTTAGAAAGTTTTTCTGTTCTTTTATTGGCGTGTTGCTTGTTTCGAGAAGCATTTTTTTAAAGTTTTTCATCATCAATTTTCTCCCGGTTTTTCCATTGAATTGGTCGGCAAAACCATCGGAAAACATATATAATTTGTCTCCTTTTTTAAGTGTCAAATCGTTGTTTTTGAATGGCACTTCTTCAAAAATATGTATTCCGATAGGCATTTTATCTGCTTCAATTTCAATAATTTCTCCATCTCTAATAATTATTAGCGGATTATTTGCACCTGCAAATTGTAGTTGTCGCTGTTCAAAATCGATAATGCAGAGAGAGCAATCCATGCCATCGGCTTGCGATTGTTGCACTTCGTTTTGGTGTAGAGCTATTTTTACTGATGTTCGCATTTTTTCGAGTATGTCGGCAGCGTTGTTGAAGTTGCCGTTTGCTGTAATTTGTTCGAGTAGGGTTGAGCCTAACATGCTCATAAAAGCACCGGGGACGCCGTGCCCTGTGCAGTCACCTGCTGCGGCAATAACTTTGCCGTTGATTTTTTTTATCCAATAAAAATCGCCACTTACAATGTCGCGTGGTTTTAACATAATGAAATGTTTGGGCAATAATTCGTCGCAGATATTTTGAGGTGTTAGCATTGCTGATTGTATGCGACTTGCATATTCAATACTGTCAGTTATTTTTTCTTTTTGTTCTGCAATCTGGTCGCGTTGCAATGTAACATAATCTCGTTGTTGTTCAATTTCTTCGTTTTGTTGCAAAATTTGTTTGTTTTGTTCATCAAGCATTGCATTGGCGGTGCGTATGCGTTTGTTTTTGCGGATTACTATGCCAGCGAAAATTATGACAATGATTAGAAATATTATTGTAAAATAGATAATCGTTTTTTGCCGATTGTTGCGCTCTTGTTCTTGCGCGATTTGTAATTCTTTGATTTTCAGCTCTTGTTCCATTTGCTCGGTTTCGTAACGAATTTGCATTTCGGCAATTCGTTTTATGCTTTCGATGTTTAAAATGCTGTCTTTTAAAATGTTATATTTACTTAAATATGTGTATGACTTTTCAAAATTTCGGTTTTCGGCATAAACTTCAGAAAGTGTGTGCAGGACATCGGTTTTTAATTCAATATTATTGATTTTTTCAGCGATTTTTTGAGCGTCTGTTAGTAGTGGTAAAACTTTGTCATTCCGCTTTTTAATGTGATATAATTTACCTAAATCGAGTTCAGAATAGGCAATGCCGATTTGGTTGCCGATTTTTTTGCGAAGCGCAAGCGAATGCTCGACATTTTGTATGGCGGCGTCGTATTCGCCAAATTTCTGGTGCAGATTTCCAATATTATTGATAATTGCGGCTATGTTTACTTTATCGTCAAGTTCTTGATAGATGGTAAGCGCATTGTTGTATTCGGCAAGTGCCGAGTCGCGTTGGTTGAGGCTTTTGTAAGCCAAAGCCAAGTTGTTGTGCGAGCGAGCTATAAATTTGCGGTCACCAAAAGTTTCGTGCATGTTTAGCACATTTTTGTATATGTCGGCAGCTTTGCGGTAATCGCCTGATTGCCAATAAACACCGCCAATTAAATTTAGTACTTCAGCTTGACGAAATTGGTTGCCACTTTTTTTGTATTGCTCAAGCGATTTGTTGTAGTATTCGAGTGCTTTTTTGTAATTCTTTAAATCTTTGTAAATCAATCCTATATTACTTGTGGTAGCGGCAATTTTATCGGTATTGCCTTCGGTTTCGCGTAGGTCGAGAGCTAAGAGGTAATTTGTAAGCGATTCTTTGTACATCTTGTTTTGCCAATAAAGTCCTCCCAGATTGTTGAAACTTTCTGCTAATCCGTTTTTATCGTTGATTATCAGCATCATGTTTATTGATTTTTTCATATTTACAAGAGCTGAATCAAATTGCTTCTGGTTTTTGTATAATGTGGCTATATTGTTGAATGTTAAGGCAATAGCAGCGGTATCTTTTAGTTCAATGCGTAAAGTAAGAGCTTTGTTGTATTGTATCAATGCGGAATCGAACATATTGCGCGCCAAAAACATGCTGCCAATGCGGTTCTCAGTTGATGCAAGTTCGGCTTTGTTATTGATAATCTGCCAGTTACGCAAAGCCTCACGATAGTGTTTTTCGGCTTCGGCATAATTCCCTTGACTTTGGTTTGTGAGAGCTAAATTGTTGAGAATACGAGCTTTATCTTCTGTGTTATTTTCAGTGCAGGCGTCAAGCGCAAGTTGGTAATAGTGTCGTGCTGAGTCATAATTGTTTGAACGCCAATGAATTGCGCCTATATAATTGAGAGATTTTATTTCTTCGCTTTTATTACCAATTTCGATGCTGATTTGCAGTGCTTGTTTGTGATATGAGATTACTTCAGCTGGTTTTCCTTCGGTTGAAGCAATATCGGCAAGTTTGTGCAAAATGCTGATTTGCTCGGTTTTGTTGCTTGCGCGTTGTAATTGTTGTTTTAATTCCTTGGTATCTTGCGCATTTATGTTTGCTGTAAATAGCAGTAAAATTATAATGCTTAATGTTTTTATTTTGTTCATAATAAGCTGTTTATCTATTTTGTGATCTTGATGGATTATATTTCTATTGCTTAATTTTTCCGAAAATTATTCATCGGTTTTTAAATAATCAATATCTTGATTAATTGGTTATCAACCGCTTAATGTTTAAAGCTAAAGTTAGCCTTCGAAAATCACAAGAAAGACTTTTTATGCCATGTTGATTGACATATTAGCGGGCTTAAAATGACGGAGAAATAATTTTTTGACAAAAATTTCCACCTTAAAAGAGTTTTTTCATTATTGTTCACTATTTTAACAACGATTTTTAGTGTAACTGAAAAAATATGAAACAAATAGTCTTAAACACGCTCATATTGTTCGCCGCGCTTGTGGCAAGCGCGCAAACCGATCAGTATAAATTTCGCAGGGTCGATATTTCTAATGGTTTGTCAAACAATCAGGTAACATCATTTTTGCACGACAAAACGGGTTTTATTTGGATAGGAACCAGTTCTGGTTTAAACCGGTATGATGGCTACTCGTTTAAAGTGTTTAAAAATGATGCGAACGATACTTTAAGCATTGCCAATAGCGAAGTTACGCAAATGTTTATGGATCACGAAGGTAACCTATGGCTGTTGTATCATGAGGGCTTTAATTGCATTTTCGATCCGGTTACTGAAAAAGCAACCACCGACCACCCGCTTTTTCATAAGCAAGTGCCTATTAATAAGCAATTTATAACCGATATGCTTGTTGATAGAAAAGGCAATTTATGGATTTCGAACTCGCAAACAGGTTTGTATCATTATAATGTTGCAACCGATGAACTATCGCTTTTGACTGTTAATCCGAATGATGCTAAATTGCTGTCGTCGGGCAATATATCGTCTATGGCGTTTGACTCAGAGGGCAGTTTGTGGATATGTAATCAACATGGAGTAGTCGAAAAGATTGATACAGAAACGTTTAGAGTGATTGAACGTGTCCATGTTTTAAATGCTTCAGAGATAGGCGATGCTCCATATTTGAATATGTTTATTGATAATGACGATGACATCTGGATTTATGCAACTAATTATATGCGGGGAGTTTACTACTATTCGTGCAACGCAAAAGTCATGCGCCATTTTACAAGCGAAAATACACAATGGCATATCACCAATAATAATGTTTGCTGCATTGAACAGGACGATTTTGGCCTTATTTGGGTTGGCATCGACCATGGCGGAATCAATCTTATCGACAAAAACAATTTGAAATGCCTACAACTTAGCCACAACGTTTACGACCCTATGAGTTTGAGCCACAATAGCGTAAAGGCAATGTATAAGGATAATATCGGGCGTATTTGGGTTGGCACATTTAAGAGCGGAGCTTGTTCGTATCATCGCAATCAATATAAATTTCAGTTTGTAAAAAACATTCCTAACGATGCTAATAGTTTGCCATTCAACGATATAAATGCTTTTGCCGAGGACAAAAGCGGTAATATTTGGCTCGGAACAAATGGCGGCGGGCTTATTTATTTCGATAGGCGCAGTGGTAAATATACAACGTACAAAAATAATCCAAACAATAGCAACAGCTTGAGTAACAATATTATAGTAAGCCTTTGTGTTGACCATGATAATAATCTCTGGATTGGAACATATTATGGTGGGTTAATTAAGTTCGATGGCAGTAAATTTACTTGCTATCGGCATGATGCCGAAGACCCTCGCACTATTTCAGATGATAAAATCTGGTGTTTGCTTGAAGATTCAGAGCGTCGGCTTTGGATAGGAACACTTGGCGGCGGATTAGATGTATATGACTTTAAATCAGACCGTTTCTTACATTATCGTAATGGCGGAATCAACTCTGTTCATTCTGATTTTATACTCTCGTTGAAGGAAGACCGCGAAAAAAACATCTGGATTGGAACATCATCGGGTGTTGATCAATATGATTATCAGAGTGGTAGATTTGTTCATTATCAGCATGACGCCGATAATGAAAATTCGCTTGCCGGAAATGTTGTGATGAGTATCGAAGCCGACTCACGCGGTTGGATATGGTTTGGAACACGTGATGGAGTTAGTTGTTATAATTCTAAAACACGTAATTTCAATAATTTATCGGAGCAAAACGGACTGCCAAGCAATAGCATTCAAGCCATAATGGAGGATTTAAATGGAGGCGTTTGGCTTAGCACGATGAATGGAATTTGTAATGTTCAATTTGCTGAAAATGTTGATTTTAGCAATCTCGATTACAAGCTGTATAATTTTGATATTATTGATGGCATACAAGGGAAGGAGTTTAATGAGCATTCCGGTTTGCGGTTGCGCACTGGTGAATTGTTGTTTGGTGGGGCTAACGGATTTAACATATTTAATCCGGAACATGTACAAAAAATTGCTGTCGAAAGTAAAATTGCACTTACCGATTTGCGTATTTTTAACAAAAGTGTCAATGTTGAAACTGAAGACAAAAATTCTATCTTAACCAAGAATATTAATAATACGCAGAAGATTAAATTACATCATAATCAAAATATATTTAGCATCGAATTCGCATCGCTTAACAATTTATATTCTGACAGAACACTTTACCAATACAAACTAGATGGATTTAACAATACATGGGTAACAGTAGAATCAAATCAACGCGTCGCATCGTTTACAAACTTAAATTCGGGGAACTATATTTTCAATGTAAAAGCCACCGACAACAATGATGAATGGAGTGATGATGTCGCAACGCTTGAAATTGAAGTTGTGCCGCCATTTTATGCTTCACGATTGGCTGTCTTTACGTACTATATCATTGTTTTATTGGCACTTATGTTGCTAATCCGGCATATTAAAACACGCGAAAAATTTAAATATGAGCAACGTCAAGAGCGTCGCGAACACATGCGCCAACACGAAGTTGACGAAATGAAAATCAGGTTTTTAACTAATATCAGTCATGAATTTAGAACACCGCTTACGCTAATTTTAACGCCAATCGAAAAACTGTTGAGTAGCGATGTCTCAGACGATGTGCGCACATATTTGAAAATGATTCAACGAAATGGCAAACGGCTTTATAATCTTGTTAATCAATTACTTGATATTCAAAAAATAGAAGCTCAAAGTGTAACTTATAATCCGTCGTTCGGAAATATTGTCGAATTTACTCGCTCTACAACCGAATCGTTTACCGACCTGTCGGAAGCCAAAAAAATTAATTTTCATTTTTCATCGCAGCTGTCGGAGTTAAATACCTATTTCGACCACGACAAAATCGAAAAAATACTATTCAACTTACTTAGCAACGCTTTTCGATATACACCGGAGGGCGGAAGTATCAGAGTTGCAGTTAATAAGATTGACAAAGCAGAACATTCAAACCCAAATTTTGTCGGAATGAATTATGTCGAAATTAGGGTGAGCGACACAGGTATCGGCATTGAAAAGGAGGAACAGGAGCATATTTTTGAGCGCTTTTTCCAAAGTAATAAAGCGGGCGAGCCAACTAATCAAGGAACGGGCATTGGGCTTGCTATTGCCAACGAATTTGTGAAGGTGCATAATGGTACAATTGAGGTGAACAGCTCAATAGGAAAGGGGAGTACGTTCATTGTCTGTCTGCCAATCAATTCCGAATTTACGGCAACGGCAATCGCATCAGATCAAGAAAGTGAAATCGAATGGCAAACAAAAGAGTCTGATATTCAGAAGAGTATGTCGATTGACGAATCAGACATTCGCTCAAAAATTTTGATTGTTGAAGATAACGAAGATTTGCGGTTCTATCTGCGCGATAATCTGTCGAAGGAATTTATTGTGCTTGAAGCGCGCAATGGCGAGGAGGCTTTGGAGCGTATGGAAAATGTTATGCCCGATGTCATTGTTTCAGACATTATGATGCCTGTAATGGATGGTTTGGCGCTATGCGATGCTATTAAGAAAAATCCTGAAACATCGCACATTCCAATAATTTTGCTAACTGCAATGACCACCAACGACCAAACGAAGGAGGGCTTGGAGCGCGGTGCCGACGATTATATACCGAAACCGTTTAATTTTGATTTGCTACTTATTAAAATTCGGAAATTTATTGAGCGTAAAGAGCAGATGCATCATGCGTTTAATCAAAAAATGGAAATATCGCCGAGTGAAATTACTGTTACATCGCTTGATGAGAAATTTATGCAGAAAGCATTGAAAATCACTGAAGAAAATATGGGTAATCCTGATTATTCTGTTAAACAGCTAAGCCTTGATTTGGGTGTCAGCCGCGGACATTTATACAATAAAATGATTGCTCTAACGGGACATACACCAATTGAGTTTATCCGCATTATGCGACTTAAGCGGGCTGCTCAATTGTTGGGCAAAAGCCAGATGTCGGTGGCCGAAATTGCTTATCAGGTTGGATTTAACGACGCGCGCTACTTTGCCCGTTATTTTAAAGATGAATTTCATGTTACGCCATCGGAATATGCGAAGAAGAACGCGGAGTGATTTTTGAGTTATTTTTCTGAAACTTTTGAACTGCTCATTATTCGGGCTAAACCTTTTGTTTGCTCAAATTGTTCGCAAATAATTTTTGTAAGGACAGCCATCGGTACGGCAAGCATCATGCCAGCAATGCCCCAAAGGAAGCCCCAGAAAAGCAACATTATAAGTACAGTTACGGTGTTGATGTCGCAGGCGTCGCCTAAAAGAATTGGCTCTAAAACTGAACCTATAAGTATCTGAACACCAATAAATAAGGCGATGGCGGCTGTTAGTGCGCCCGGGTGTGTGATGTCGATTATCGCCATTGCGCAAACACCAATAGTTACAACTATTGAGCCTATCATTTGAATAAAATTAAGGAGGAATGTAAGTATGCCCCAAAGCAGCGGGAAACTTATGCCAAATGCAAGGCAGAGCAATCCTACAACAACACCAGTCATAAGGCTTGTGAATATTTTTACAATCACAAATCGCGATATGCCGAATGTTATTTTGTTAAATACAATTACAACTTGTTTTGGTGTTCTGAATAGAGTTTCTTGCATTATCAGTTTGAAATTTACTGAGCCTGCAAGTATTAAAATGAGTAGGAAAAGCGTGATTAGTACTGATGTGCTGAAGTTTTTAATTTGCACTAAACTGCCACCAACAAGCCCCATTATGCTTTTTGACATGGTGCTGTTGTGTAATAGTCCTTTTATAAAACCATCATCTTTTTGGACATCAATGTCGAGCATATCTACGTAAGGTTCAATAACTTGCCCTAAACGATTGTCGAGTTTCTCGTAAAGCTCGGCGCGTCCTGTCAAAAATTCTTGCCCGGTTAAACTTACTAAAATAACTCCACAACCAAGCAGTAAAGCAATTGTTACCATTGCCAATATTAATGAGATGTATTTTGGCAAGTGCCGCTTGTTTGCCCAACGCATAAATGGCATAAAAATAACCGAAAATACACAAGCAAATGTGAGTGGTAAAAATATGAATGACAATACTTTAAGTATGTATAATGCTAAAACGACTACAAATATTAATAGTATTGTGTTTGTGAAATTTCTTGAACTAAAATCCATTTCTAAGTTGTATTTATTTTTAAATGAACTAGATATATGCTAATCTTTACACACTACTCTTTGCTCTCTACACTTAATAATACTTGCAACAGCTTCAGTATCAATAATATTCGCAAATTCTTTCTCAAAATTTGGTGTGAAAATTCCTTTACCAATATTTTCTCTGATTTCGGCTAACGACCAAAATCGTGCGTCATCTATTTCATCGTTTTTTGTTGGTAATGAGCTGTTTGAGATAGTGGCGAATACATTTATAATTTCTGATTCAACAGCAGATTGCCATTTGTAGTGCGTTATTTCGATTGGTGTAAAATCTTTTAAACCAATTTCTTCGCTTGCTTCACGTTTAAGTGCGGTAAGTGTGTCTTCACCGTAAGCAATGTGTCCGCCAACCGCAGTGTCCCATTTGCCGGGTTGGATGCGTTTGGCTAATGAGCGCTTTTGAAGCAGCAAGTCTTGGTTATTGTTAAATACATGCAGATGTACAACGGGGTGCAAAATATTTTTGTTAGAGTGGCAAACGTAGCGTGGCGCTTTGCCAATTACTGTTCCGTTGTCGTCAACAATTGGTAGTATTTCTTCTTCGTTATCAGCTTTTGCCATCATTTTTTCGATAGTGGTATTACAAGTTTTTGTCCAGCTTGCAGAGGTTGGCCTTCAGCAAGTTGATTGGCTTTTTTTATGTAAATTTCGTTGCTGCCATACATTGTTGCAATTCCTTGCAGGGTTTCGCCCGAAGTTACGTTATGTATAGCTTTGACAGGAATTTTCAAATTTGAGCCAATTGTTAGTCGCGAAGCCACATTGCCATTGAGTTCTTCAAGCGTATTGAGTGGCACATTGTAGCGCAATCCTATGCGGAAAAGATTTTGTCCCTTTTCAACTTTGTGTAGGTAGATAGAGCCTTCACTCACTGGTGGTTGTGGAGTGTGCACGGTAATTGGTTGATTCTCAGGTTTTGTTGGTTGTTGCTGAACATTTTTTGTGGGTTCTGCTTTGTCTTTGATTTGTCCGGCAGGTTCTGATTTTATGTTAATAACTGTTTCTGTCTTTTGGTTTGTTTTTATGGAAATCACATCATTGTTTACTCTATTTTTGTAAAGTTCGAAGATGCCAATTATTATTAGTAATAAAGTCGATACTATTGCTACCGATTTCCAAATTGATACGCGAGGTTCTTTTTTTGTATATTCTGAGAAATCAATTACTTGTGCCGAGATGTTATCGTTTCCGCCTGCTGCATTTGCTTTTTCAATAAGTTGCGCGGTTTTAAACTCAGCCGACATATCGCTGTCGTTTAATGTTTCAAATATTTCGTTATCAGATAATTGGCTTGTAAGACCATCGGTGCAGAGT